>NZ_CP009428.1:6000000-6300000 GCF_000758725.1 Paenibacillus odorifer | reverse complement strand
ATATCTGAGTTACCTGTGACCGTAAGTTTTCCGTATTCATGAGTCGCCGTGGCATTGGAAGGCAGCTTGGCAATAGCATCAGAGAGTCCAAGGAGATAACTCTCTTGCTTGTTGAAATCGAGAAGTTCTCCGTAATTGATGGTACCATTTTGGATAGAACCAGGACGTTGGTCTTTAACGGTGCCTTTAACCATTAGGTTTCCGTAAACTGTTCCTTCAGGAAGGGAAACATCTCCGCCCGTGACAATACCATATGGCACTTGGTCTTTAAATTGTTCATTTACTGTAATACCCGCGTTGTTGAAGTTGACTGTTCCCCCGGAAGCCAGTGGTCCCTTGATAGTTCCACCACGAAGTGAAGTGGTATGAAGGATAAGTGCATTGTATTTACCTAAGATTCCTAGCGGTGGCAATGTGGCATGAATATCGATATAACTAAGTTTGGAATCATTTAAAATATAGGTTTGGGTCTCGGTCGGTTTAACTGTGATTTGGAACGTTATAGGCTGTTCAGAGTCTGGTTTATAGATTTGGGCGCCGTTCACCGTTTTTAATGAATAGGTTATGTCATTTAGATTGCGTGTCAATCTAAATCCACTGGTTGCATTTCCAGTGACGATCGTACCGGCAGGTAATTCTCCTGAAATCTCCAGGTTAGGTGGGAGATTCTCGGTAAATACAATATCCGATATTAATTGTGTGTTAGAGGTCTGGTTGACCGTGCCGACTTTATCAAACGGTACAGATTTTGGGGTGATGGAATAACTAAGAGTGACCGGTTCTCCCTTTTCTATTTTGCCATTCACAACATTCTGAGAGAGAGATCGTGTTACACTCAAATTGGTGTTTGACGGCAGGACATTTACTCTGAGCGTTTTACTTGAGAGCGCACCATTTTGATCCCAAGCTTTAATTTCGATGTCGAGTAGACCTCCGTTTGGAAGCGGATTGTCAACTGTTCTATATATATTTTGACCGGATTTGATGTTCATCTTACTTATTTCAATCTTGGGAAAGTACGTGTTCCCTGATTTGAAACGGACTTCAGTTGTTAGATCACGATCGTTAAAGTCCAAATCAGTTACTGTATAGTCGACAAGGAGTGTTTCTTGATAAGACGGAATCGATGAATCATTAGCCGGCGTATGCACGGTAATCTCTGGAGCATGATTGGCCCCAATAAAAGCACGATACATAGTATTAACGAACAATTGTTGTTCCCAGTCCGGGAATTTCTTTAGATTGGCTGGAATATCACTTACTCCAAAAAAGTGACCTGTACCTGAGTAGGTAATATTTCCTTTGGAATATGTGTAATATTGATTCCAGCTATCCTCGGTATCACGTTGGTATTGATTATATTCTCCATTTGGTTTTATCCTCGTACCTGATGCTTCACTTTGAATGTTATACCAAGATACTACTTCAGGATCTTCCAAATTAAGTGTGAAGTACTGGTTATGTGTTGGTGCAATTTGTGGTGTGGAAATATCGATTTGCTGGTTGCTGTCGTCCCTCTTGCTTAGATAAAAAGGATATTGCATCAAAAGCCCGTCATTCACCGGCTTAACCTTGGTGGAAAGATTGATGGCATTATGGCCTAAGTTGGTCTCAGGATTCACCTGACCAGTAATCCCCATGAAATTATTGATCCAGTTCTTTTTATTTGCATCTAAATTAATGATGGTATCGTGAGTGAACAAGGCGCTTTGCTTGAAGGTACCAGTAAATTGTGTAATAGCGTTGATCGCATTAGTGTTTAAATTAGATTTTTTGTAGTATTCGTCTACAAATCCAAAGATGAGCATGTCATAAGTGCCATTTAGTCCGTAACTATGTGTTGCAGCATAGCTGTCATCAATATAGTTTTTGAATTCAGTCATCGTTTTGATTTTTATATCGAGCTTATAGTCAGATGTATCGAGAAAATTCGGATTCATATTACTAGTGTTCAGGAGGCTGCTTTCTGTTAGAGTGTCAGGCATAACCTGAAGAATATTTACTATGGTTTTCTCGCCACGGTAACGAATTACACCGCTGTCGAAGTCTTTTAATTGTGTACTGTGGTAATCATTAACTTCTAGCTTCCAGTAGAGTAACCCAGAGTATGTTTTTGGCAAAGTGTATTCAATAGTTCCGCTGGATGTACTAATCTCAGTTTCAGCAACGACCTGTTTTTCTCCCATTTTGATGGATTTATCAAGACCAACGTACAGTTTGACTGAGAGCGGAGCACTATTTTGTGTAGAGGGTGTGGTGACATTGAAATTAAAAGAAAGCTTCTCCCCAGGAACATAGATTTTGCTGTTAGTTGCATTAGGGTCATAGTTGGGAATTCTATTCGTAATTTGTAGATGAGGGCGTTTCTTCAAGTCGTTTATGTATTTGGAGTCTTGTTTTTTTAAATCGGCAAAAATATCCGCGAGTTCACTGTCATCTACAAACTTAACATTTGGGTTGGAGGTGGAAAGACGATAACTGTTAAAAGAGCTGTACAGTATACCTTGCTCAGTTTGAGGTTTTGCATCTTTGTCTTTAAAGGGCTGGCTATGAAAAAAAACATATAATCCCTTGTTGATAAATTCCTTTGTAATTTGATCAGCCTTCAGATGAGTAATGTCGTTCTTCATACTTTTGGTATTAAGGGCCTTAGCTCTATTTTCCTCAGAGGCGGGTTGTTGATTACTTACCTGTGCAGGATTGTAAGTCCCCTTCCCGATATATACCGCATCATATCTTCCGTCCAGATCATCCCGCAGCGCCACAAAGCGCTTCATACTCATCGTGTCAATGGTAAGGTTAGATATTCCTGTTTTTAGAGACGCAAGCTCACTAACCCCACTCTCAGTAACCTCCAGCATACGAATTTGGTATTCATTTGAACTGGCATCGACATTCATAAAGTGATTTTTGATCGGCAGAACAAGCAGAAGGAGAAGCAGGGTAGTTACTGTAAAAATAAAAACTTTTTTGTTGCTGGCAAGTTTCATTGTCATCTCTCCCTGATTGTTAACTATTGGCAGATATGGTCGTATTCCGTCTCGTATATGCTAGATTCCGACAGCCTTTTTCATTCCGTGTCGTTGTAAAATTATCCAATCTATGTTATATACATTCTAGGACATTCAGCATTGATAGACAACATAAATCTATTGAAATATACCTATTAAATTATAACTAAAGTCCTAGTCAGATTGAAAAATACTCAAAATTGACAAATTTATGGAAGGCGTATTTATGGTAATTATATCTTTCGTTTTCGAGCGAATTTTGCTGGGATTTTGATTTCTATTTTTATAAAAAATATCCATTATTTCAGCCGGCATAAATAACGGCATACGGAGATGAATAGACTTGGCTATCGCAAAAAAGAGACTGGGCGACTTGCTGGTAGAAAATAATATTATTTCGCAGGACCAGTTGCTTGAGGCTCTCGCGGAACAGCGTAAGAGCAAACGTAAGCTCGGCGATCTGCTAATCTCTCAAGGCTATATTACGGAGCAGCAGTTGATTGAAGTGCTTGAATTTCAACTCGGCATCCCGCATGTCAGTTTATTTAAATACCAGATAGATCCCGCAATCACGCAGATAATCCCTGAAAGTATGGCTAAGCGATATCAGGTGCTTCCATTCTTAAAAGAGGGCGGCAAGCTGATGGTTGCGATGGCGGACCCGCTGGATTATTTTGCGATAGAAGATTTACGTATGAGTACTGGCTTCCGGATCGAACCCGCTATTTCTACGAGAGATGAGCTGCAGCGGGCGATTGCGCGTCACTATGGCATGCGCGATTCTATGAATCAGATGCTGGTAGAACTCCCGACACAGGAAGAAATAGAAGAGACAGAGATTACAGATGAGGACTCCCCAATCGTACGTTTGGTCAACCAGATGATTCAGCAGGCAGTTGCTCTGCGGGCGTCTGATATACATATGGATCCAGGTGAAAATAATTTAACCATCCGCTACCGCATTGACGGAACCTTACGGACAGAGCGGATTATTCCTAAGCAGATGCAGGGCTTTATCACCGCCCGTCTGAAAATAATGGCCCGCCTGAATATTGCAGAACGGCGTTTGCCGCAGGACGGGCGGATCAAAATGCAGTTCGATTACAAAATGGTAGATATTCGTGTGTCTTCATTACCAACGATGCACGGAGAGAAGATTGTGCTGCGGTTGCTAGACTTAAGCACAGGGGTCAAATCCATAGATGCTTTGGGATTCAGTGAGGGGAATGCAGAAGCTTTTAAGGAGATGATAGCTCGTCCTTATGGGATTTTGCTGATCACAGGACCTACCGGTAGCGGAAAAACAACAACTTTATATTCAGCGTTGAATCAACTTAATGTAGAAAGCGCAAATATTATCACAGTCGAAGATCCAGTGGAATACCAGCTTGAAGGAGTAAATCAGGTGCACGTAAACTCGGCTATTGGACTAACCTTTGCAGCTGGGCTACGTTCGATTCTTCGACAAGATCCGAATATCGTAATGGTTGGTGAAATACGGGATGCGGAAACTGCAGAAATTGCTGTTCGCGCCTCATTAACGGGTCATCTAGTATTGTCTACTTTACATACAAACGATGCGATTAGCTCCGTCTCCCGATTGCGGGATATGGGGGTAGAACCTTATTTGATCGCTTCTTCGCTGATTGGTGTGGTAGCACAGCGGCTGGTGCGCAAAATCTGCACTGACTGCAAAGAAACCTACAAACCATCTGAACAGGAAGCAATTATGCTACGTAGCTTAGGACTACCTGCGGAAGAATTACAGCGTGGACGCGGCTGTGGTAGCTGTAACAATTCTGGCTATCGTGGACGAATAGCGATTCATGAAGTACTCAGTATTGATGATCACTTACGGCAACTCATTACAAACACTGCCTCAGTAGAAGAACTGCGTGCAGCAGGTAAAGCGCGTGGGCTTGTTCAACTGATGGATGACGGACTGCTCAAGGTCAGTCAAGGAATTACAACACTTCAAGAAGTCATGCGCGAGACGGTCTCACATTAGAGGTTAACAGGGATTTAGCATTCTAACTTAGGGGGAGCGGCTAATGCCAACGTATACGCGGGATATTAGACAACTATTACAAACGGCTTACTCCTCCAAAGCTTCTGACTTACATATTTCCGTAGGATCACCGCCGGTTATTCGGATGGATGGAAAGCTGCACTCGCTTGAGGGTGAATCCGTGGTTGCTGAAGAAGCGGCAGATATGGCCAAAACGCTACTTGGTAATGAACGAATTGAAGCATTTCGGAATGCGGGCGAGTTGGATTTTTCATATCCGCTTGATGGTGGGGTAAGATTCCGGGTGAACGTTTATCGTCAGCGGGGCGAGGTTAGTATCGCCGCCCGGGCCATTCCTGCAGAGATTCCGAGTCTGGAACAGCTGTCGATGCCTTCGATTTTAACTACTTTGTCGCTTAAGCCACAAGGTCTAATTTTGGTTACAGGACCCACAGGCAGCGGCAAATCTTCTACGCTTGCAGCTATGCTGAATTATATTAACCAGACGGAGAGCAAGCATATAGTGACGTTGGAAGATCCGATAGAATTTCTACATAACCATGGAACCTGTCTAGTAGATCAACGTGAAGTGGGCTGCGATACCGCAAGTTTTGCTAATGGATTACGTGCTGCCTTACGTCAGGATCCGGATGTCATTCTCGTTGGTGAGATGCGGGATTTGGAGACTATTTCAGCAGCGGTTACGGCCGCAGAGACAGGTCATCTTGTGATGGCTACCTTACATACAACAGATGCACCACAGACAATTGACCGAATTATCGACGCTTTTCCGGGCCATCAGCAGGGACAGATTCGTTCACAATTAGCATCAGTGCTGCTGGCAGTAGTCAGTCAGCGGTTGTTCCCTAGGGCTGGAGGTCGGGGGCGTTTATGCGCAACGGAAATTTTGCTCAATACACCAGCCGTAGCCAATCTTATTCGTACCGAAAAAACACATCAGATCAAAAATGTAATGCAAACCGGACGCTCACAAGGCATGCACACCTTGGACATGAGCATCCGTGACCATTTATCGCAGGGGCTTATTGATCCAACAGCAGCTAAGGCGTTTATGGCGGAGGTGAGCAGCTGATGCCTCTTTTTGAATATCAGGTGAAGACATCCGCAGGCAAATCTATCAAAGGGAAACTAACGGCAACCGATAAACCTACGGCGATGGAGGAGCTACGCAAGCGGGGACTTACGGTATTTTCACTGATTGAGCGCAAAACCACGATTTTATCGATGGACATTTATATTGGTAATCCCGTTAAGCCGCTTCATTTCATCATTTATTGCAGGCAGTTTGCCACGCTTATGCGGGCGGGGGTATCGATTGTGGATGCAACGCGTATTTTGGCAGAGCAGACCGAGAGTAAGCCACTGCGCAAAGCGTTAGTAGATGTTAATTCTAGCCTGATGCGCGGGATATCGTTCTCACAAGCCGTTCAGGATCATAAAAAAATCTTCCCGCAGCTATTTGTCAGCATGATCCGTGCCGGTGAGGAATCCGGTGATATTGAGGGGACGTTGGACAGGTTGGCTATGTTTTTTGAGAAACAGCACACCACGACAGAGAAGATAAAATCAGCGCTTACGTACCCGATTACCGTAGGGGTTATGGCGATTGCCGCGGTTATCTATCTACTTTGGGCGATTGTGCCGCAGTTTGTAACGATGTTTGAATCGATGGATGCCGAGCTTCCGGCAATTACACAGATGGTCTTGGCACTTAGCAAAAGCATTCAAGGTCAATGGTATTTCTGGATACTCGGAGTACTTCTCCTAGTGATAGCTTTTCAGATTACAAAACGTACGGAAAAGGGTGCTTACGCCCTTGATTATGCCAAGTTAAAAATTCCTGTGTTCGGCAAGCTGAATCAAAAGGGCTCGATTGCTCAGTTTACGCGTACTTTTTCTTCTCTTTATGCCAGCTCTGTACCGATCCTACAGTCCTTGGTGATTGTTGAGGAGGTAGCAGGAAATAAGGTCATCGGGAAATTCATCCGTAGTGCAGGGGATTCGCTGCGACAAGGAAATCCACTATCTGAGCCGCTAAAAAAAGCCTGGGTCTTCCCGCCACTAGTTACGCAGATGATAGCGATTGGCGAAGAGACAGGGGCGCTCGACACGATGTTGTCCAAGGTAGCTGACTTTTATGAGATGGACGTGGAGAATACCGTCGACCGTTTGAAGTCGCTGCTTGAACCATTATTGATTGCTTTTCTAGCCGCTGTTGTAGGTGTTATTGTGGCCGCCATTATGCTGCCAATGTTCAGTCTGTACGGAAATATGTGAACCTCTTGGTTCCTTGTATATATTGAGAGGGGTGACGCCGGGGAGGCGGGGCAAGATCCACGAACTTAAGCTGGCGATTAGACGACGATGGACGAGCTGTTTCCGTAAGCACAAGGAAGATGATGCTGGTTTCACTGAAATGAAGAATATAGGTTTTATCACTCACACACCACTTAGAGGGGGAAATCAAATGTTAGCACAAGCGATTAAGAGAAGATTAAGCAAAGAGGAAAATCAAAAGGGGTTTACGCTGATTGAGTTGCTGGCAGTTATCGTTATTTTGGGGATTATTGCGGTAATTGCTATACCTATGATTGGTGGAATTATTAATAAATCAAAAACGGATGCAGATTTAGCAACTGCTCGACAGCTTTATGATGCTTCCAGGATGTACATTATGGGTGAAAAAAATGGAGAATTTAAAAATGCATCAGTGACACTTCAAGAACTTAAGTTAAAAAATTACATTGATAAGACACTAGTTTTACCTAGTACCAAGAAAACGATTGTTGAAGCTTCTACAATAATTAATTACGGCGCTGATGGAGCACTTGAAAAAGTAACTATAGATCCTGATCCTGAGGGAAGTGATAGTGGTGAGTATTCAGCTGATAAGGTGCTTAGTGCAGAGCCAGTAGCAACGCCAAAACCATGATCTGGTGGCTAACAGGAATATCTAATTAATTTCTATAAATTCAAACTTACAATCTTTCCTAAGGAATCGGACTTCCCGATTCCTTTTTTAAAATCCAGAAGCTAACAGAGGACAGCCATGACGATATTTATCGCAAGTTACATCACATTACTGGGCCTGGTTCTAGGCTCCTTCTATAACGTAGTAGCGCTGCGGGTGCCGGCCAAGGAATCCTTGCTTAATCCGCCGTCACATTGCCCGAACTGCAACACGCGGCTGAAAGCGCGGGATTTGTTTCCGGTGCTAAGCTACCTGCTGTCAGGAGGCAAATGCCGATACTGCGGCACAAGGGTACCGCCATTATACCCGCTTGGAGAAGCGGCAACGGGTTTGCTTTTTTTATGGGTGTATTTGCAATTTGGCCTGACGGGTAAGGGAATCATCGGGTTCATTCTTGTGAGTTTAGCGGTTATCGTGACGGTTGCGGATTTGAAGTACATGCTGATTCCCAACAAGGTATTGTTGTTTTTTTTACCGCTGCTGCTGATTCTTGTACTGTTATTTCCGGAAGGACCGCTATGGCATCACCTGCTAGGAGCTGTGCTTGGGGGAGGGGTTCTTATCCCTTTTGTTCTATTAGGTGGCATGGGGGCTGGAGATGTGAAGTTATTTGCGCTGCTGGGTTTGGTGATTGGCTTTCCGAATGTAATTTTGGCCTTTTTTGTGGCTTGTCTGCTTGGGAGCGTGGTGGGCGGACTGCTGATGCTGCTCGGTGTAATCAAACGTAAACAACCGGTACCCTTCGGCCCCTGGTTAGCTATAGGAGCTTTAATTAGTTTTGGATATGGTTCACACATCATCGGCGCGTATCTCTCGCTTATCGGATAGGAGGACATCGAGCATATGCTTGGATTAGGCCCCAAAGTGGCCGGACTTTCAATTGAAGCTGCCGGAATCCGTTATATTAGTTTTAAGAATAAACAGTCATGGGAAGTCCGTAAAAAACGGTTTCTCCCGCTCCTTCCAGGCATGATCATTGAGAATCAGGTGGCGGATAGCGAGGCGCTTTATGATCGGGTAAGGCAGTGGGTGAAGAAGGAAGGGTTAAGGGGAAGTAAGGTTTCTTTGTCCATTCCACCCTCGCAGATCATTATCCGTAAAATGAGTATTCCTAGTACCAATGACAAACAGGTAGAACAACTCGTGAAGCTGGAAGTGGAGACGGGACTGCATTTACCTTTTGAAAATCCTGTCTATGACTATGTAACGCTCGAAGTGGATGAGGAGCAAAGTCACCTGCTCGTATTTGCTGCTCCGCGAAAATCGATTCAGGATTACGTAGAAGTTCTGGAGCGGGCGGGTCTTCGGATAAGCAGTGTCGAAATTTCGGCAACCGCCTTGGCGCGTGCTATAACCATTGGGCACGGGGAGAGCTTTGCGGAGACGATGCTGATTAATATGGAGCCATCGGTAATGGACATTTATATGTTCAGAAACGGGAATCCGGTCTTCATTCGTACGATAAACTTACTTGATCTACATAAAGGAAGAAATTTAGCGGGAATGGATCTTTTGACAGACAGTGAAACCTTGGCAGAAACAGCTGTCGCTGTAGAAGAACATTTATCACCCGAGCAAATGGTGGAAATCACTGCGGAAATCTCCCGTATGCTCAGCTTTTATCAATACAGCTTGCATGACGGTTCCACTCGTATCAACAATTTAGTGATTACGGGCACTCCCTCGATTCGTAAACAACTGGACCTAGAACTCCAGCAGTCCCTAGCAGAACTTGAAATAACACCAATAAGTCTGGAACAGATGGCTAGTGCTGCTGTTTCTGACCCTGAACTAAATGATTACCGTGTAGCTGCCGGGACCGCTCTAAAAAATAGCATCAACACGGATACGATTGATTTATTGCCGAGAGAAGATCGGGAGACGTTGCTATTTCCTTATGTCACGATGGGGCTTGTAGCGATCTGGCTGCTGGGGATGATCGGAACGGGGATTTATTTTTCGGCCAATAAGGGTCAGATTTCTAATGGTAAAGAAGAGCTGCAAGGCCTGCAGGATCGCAGTTTAATGCTCCAAGTAGAGCTCGCGAAGCTTAAGAACAGCGGACCTGGACAGCTAGATCGGAAAGCAGCCATCACAGTGCTTCAGGACAATAAGGTGATTGTAGTCCCTATCTTGGACGAATTAGTGGAGGGATTGCCTAAGGAGGCACTAATCCGTGATATTAACTATACCTACCGGACCTCTATAGATCTGACTGTAAATGTATCCACTATGGAGGATGCTTCCAACTATTTAAGACAACTTCGCCAAATGTCTTTTACGACCGATGCCTCTATTCAAAAGCTTACTGAAGGAGCCGCAGATGCCATTTCATACAATACGTATACGGCTATTTATAAAGTGAACTTAGCAGCGGCTAAGCTTCAAAACAGTGAAACGGATGCCAGCCAAGGGGAGGTGAGCAGCGATGGAACAGATCAATAAGTATCGCTCGCCGATTGTTCTGGGAGTGCTGATTTTGTTCCTGATATTGTTTGCGTTCTATATGCTGGGTGTTCAGCCGGCCAATAAGGAAATTTCCGCACAGAGCAGCGAGATCAGTCAGTTGGAAAAGGAAGCAGAAGTCCTCCAAAACAAAATCTATGAGCTGAAGGGCAGCGGCACTGAGGGAGATCTAGAACAGAAGGAATTACTGGGGGAACTCCCAAAGGGCGATGACAGCGAAGGTCTGATTGTTGATTTGCGGGAGGTTAGCACGTCCTCACAAGCGCGGCTAAAGGATCTTAGTTTTGTTATGGATGAGGCTAATCCGATTCAGCAAATGACAGGTTCAGCTGAGGTGTCATTCCCGACGGTCAAACAGATCAAAATGACTGCAGTGGTGGAAGGGACATATTCGGGGATCCGGCAATGGATGGATGAACTACAAGCCTTACCTCGTATTGTGAATGTGGACTCTTTCAATTTTCAGCAATCCTACGAGGATCGTACTAAGAACAATACGGAGAGTATTTTGACTGCTAACGTAGCTTTTACAGCGTATTTTGAGGCCACCGCAGCAGCATCCGATTAGGGTTCTTGTACTACTTTATTTAACTATATTACTCCGCTTTTCCTGTGAATCAGGAGGGTGGAGTTTTTTTATATTTTCAAAAGAGTTGTAATACGTTTTCATTCCTCTGTTTATTGGGTATTTTAGCTTGCGGGGTGCATAAGCTGAAACAGTGGCGATCGCCTGTATTTTTCAGATGAAAGAGGAGGAACTTCAGATGAACAAAAAATGGATGCTTGGTTCGTTGGCCCTATCCTTAGGCCTTTTATCAGCAGGTAGCGGAGTTATGGCAGCTTCATCATCAGTGGGAAGCTCGGCAATAAAAAATGTGGCTGTGATTGGCACAGGAAAAGAAGGCCCAGCTACTATAAACAATTTGACGGTAAAAAGTGTGGTACCGCTTGTTGTACATGCCAGAGCAATCTATTTCTATACTAGCCGTGGGGGCAACTTTTTCCCGATGGAAACCTTCATGTATAAAGCGCAAGAGTACCGTTACCTTTCCAATGATATTGGGACAAAGGCGAAGCTGATGAATTACATAAAAAAAGCCTACACGCATAATGCAGCAGCTTATTATGTGCAGACTCAATTTTTGGAGCATGAAGGTAGAATGTCACAGGTGAATGCGGATCTTGGAAACTCATTAATGTTTGAAAAAGCCACCGCCCGAATGCTCTCCAAAACTGCAACAACCGCTGAATTTGACTTAACAGTTCCTTATTCGAGCGGGCAGGAAGGCAGTGAGTCGGTGTATGTGAAGCTGAAAAAGGTGAATGGATACTGGAGAATTGATACGTCACCGGATATTCTTTTTTGAGGAAGGGTTAGGGTAGAAGAGGAAGAGCAAAGAGGTTCTACGCTTGGGCGCGGATAAGGTCAGAGGTATATGCAACACCAACGAATTTACCTTTGCGAGTGATAATGACACAATCATTTTTCATAGGGTCTGGGCGGTTCATAGCGAGGCTCAATACCGTATCGAGTGGAGTGGAAATGTCAAGAATGAGCGGGGTTTTGTTCATAAGCTTCATGGCAGGTTCTCTGTAGAACAGATCTACTCCGGATCTTCCTGTAGCTTTTAAAAAGAAACGTTCGCTCATCAACAATCCGAGGGGTTCATTCATAGCATTGCAGACGACGATACATTTGGATTCTGGATGCTGAAACATGACGCGAAGAGCTTCTCTGCAAGTGCGTGAGGCAAAAATAGCGGGAGCACTGCGGACAATACCAGTAAGATCATTTACAAGAGCTGTTGTCATAGGATGTTCATCCTTTCTGATTATGGGTCTACTTCTAATGTACCCCTGAATCGTAAATTTCAAAGCCGGGTAACGTAAGCTACAGGTAAAATAGATTGCTGGCAAAAATAACCGGTCAGACCTTAGGGGCTCTGACCGGTTATTTGTTGTTAGCTATTCACTGCGGACCCCGTCCTCCACCAGCTGCTTTCGGGGGACATCGGGGATTATGGATTTGCTCACGCCTCCACGATTAATGGCGATTAATCGTTTTTGTGCGTAATATACGTCGCGGGACAGTTTATTCACCTCAGTGGATTTACCGTCAACATACTTTGTAATGTAGGTTTCTACAATATATCCGGTTTTCCCATTTTGAATAACGCGTGAGCTGCCACGAGGCAGTGAAGAATCGTTTACGTATTTATCGACTGGAGGGAGCACCTCTACTGTTTTTGAATGAACTTTGTAAGTGACATTTTGCGGAAACGTGCCGAACAGCTTTATGGTCAGTGATTTACCCTGCACAGCTGCTTTAATTATGAGATATTTGCCAGTCGTATTGCGAAAACGAAAGTTGATATAACCTTCAGCGAATGTTGCGTCCTGACCTTTGGGCAAGTAGTTGACGGGCAAGGAATGATTACGGCGTTCCACAATTTCTAGCCCTATACGCAGTGCGGCATTGTAAAGAGTGCTCGACACTTGGCAGATCCCTCCACCAACACCTGCTTGCAGCTTGCCGTTCACAATCACCGGCGCTTCACGGAAGCCGTAATTCACCTTTGCTTTTTCTATAGCTTTTCCATAATCAAAGACGGCTCCAGGCGGGAGAATGGTTCCATCCACAGCTTTGGCAGCAGCTTCTACGTTGTAGCTTCGTCCAGGTCCACTTGCACCTAGAGAGGTGCTGAATTGCATTACTTTTCGCTCGATACCTTGTTCCTTTAATTTCTTTAATGTTATGTCAGGCTGCAGGATTAACAAAGGGACTTCCATCGTGATTCCCTTCTCCAAGAGGGTATTCAGATGATTGAAGCTGGTGGGGGCAGCTGCTCCTAAGGAAGTCTCCAGAGCTGTCCAATCGACCTCCAGGGAAGTTTTCTCAGAAGTATATACGATTCGGTCATCGCCTGTAATTCGCCGCGTAGCGTCCACTGGTTCACCAAAGGACTCCTTCTCCCAAGTGGGACTTAGAATTTTCTGGAATTGTGCGATTTCCAGATGCGTTTCAAGCTTCCACAGCTGAGGGAAGTTATAGCGTGCCTTTACCCGCTCCCAAAGTGTTCCTTCGGCAAGCTCTTTTAAGCCCTGCTGAAAAGCAGCGGCTTCATAACTCAACCCAGTCTTACTAAGAGTTAGGGGTAAATCTGCATTGCCCTCCACTTTTAGCACTAGAGGGACGGATTCGAGGGCACGCAGCCGCTGATCCAGCTGGGAGCGGACCTCGGTGAGGGTCATGCCTCCGACCTGCCAGCCGGCAAGGGTTGTACCCTTTGGAAGCGTAGTTTTGCTGCCATATAGATGAAGCCCTCCGTAAATCCAGGAGCCGATAAGGACGAGTGCGATAACCACTATGAGGGCAGCATGGATTTTTTTCATGATTAATCTCCTTTTGGGGATTTGGATTGCGCTAAGCAGGCGCGGCCCTGTAACAGAACTTAAAGAACACTTCGTGGGATACCGATAATAAATTAGTAAGAAATAAGTAGTCTCTAATAAAGGGAGTTACGACATCTGATAACAGGCACCGCTAGGTGCTTTTTTATATGTATATGTCCAGTCACTACAAAACTTTCGAATAGTCGTGCAGTTACGGGGTACTCAATCAGTTACAGATTTGTTACAATAGATACATTGCGGAAATATTGAAGTTTATGGAAACTTGAGGTGGACAATGTCGATTCGCACAAGTGGAAAATGTCATAATTGGGAAGTGAGAAAATGATTGAAATGCAAGATGTATGGAAAACGTACCCTAACGGAACTCACGCACTGCAAGGAGTTTCAGTGAAAATCGACCGCAATGAATTCGTGTACGTTGTCGGCCCTTCCGGCGCGGGTAAATCTACTTTTATGAAATTGATTTATAGAGAAGAAGTGCCTACCAAAGGACAGATTTCGGTGGGAGGTTTCAATATAGGAAAGCTAAAACCACGCAAAATCCCTTATGTCCGCCGTAATATCGGCGTTGTATTTCAAGATTTTCGGCTTTTGCCCAGAATGACGGCATACGAGAATGTAGCTTTTGCTATGGAAGTTATTGAAGCGCCGAAAAAAGTCATCAAGAAACGTGTGAATGAGGTTCTTGATTTGGTTGGGCTGAGAAGTAAAGCGAATCGTGAGCCCTCACAGCTTTCTGGTGGTGAGCAGCAACGGATCGCTATTGCACGGGCTATCGTCAACAATCCTTCTGTTATTATTGCGGACGAGCCTACAGGTAACTTAGACCCCGAGACTTCATGGGGCATTATGCAGCTGCTTGACGAGATTAATTTTCGTGGAACAACGATTGTAATGGCTACCCATAACAGAGATATTGTGAACAAAATGCGCAAACGGGTGCTTGCGATTGAGAATGGAAACATTGTCAGAGACCAAGCGAGAGGGGAATATGGTTATGAGTTTTAAAACCTTCTTGCGACATGTGCGGGAAGGCTTTAAAAGCGTATTCCGTAATGGCTGGATGTCGATCGCCTCAATCACTTCGATTGTTGTTTCTCTTTTTGTTCTAGGTGTATTTATTCTTCTTGTCCTCAACGTAAATTCTGTAGCTGATGAGGCAGACAGTCAGGTACAGATCAAAGTGCATCTAGCTTTGAATACAGATCAGAAGATGCGCGAGACCCTGCAGACTGAAATTGGCAATATGCCGGAGGTCAGCAAGATTACGTTCATCTCCAAGGAACAGGGACTTAAAGATCTCCGCGCGGATATGGGCGAGGAGGCAGCAGAGCTTCTGGAAGGGTTCGATGAAGATAATAACCCGCTTCCAGATACCCTTCAGGTAGAGGTTATTGAACCTACAACCGTTGCTTTTGTGGCTGAGAAGATTCAAGCCCTTAACAAGACACATACCGAGCAGCCTATCTACAAAGTGAAATATGGCAAAGGCTCGATAGAAACATTGTTTAAAATCACGCGTGCCGTACGTAACATTGGCTTTATTTTTGTAGCGGGGCTGGCACTTATGTCTATGTTCCTCATCTCCAATACTATTCGGGTGACGATTCTTGCCCGGCGTAAAGAGATTGGGATTATGAAGCTGGTAGGCGCGACAAATTATTTTATTCGTTGGCCTTTCTTTATAGAAGGGGCATTAATTGGACTCATTGGATCATTGATTACTTCGGGCGTTTTATATGCCGGCTACAACGGTTTGGAATCTTCGGTACAGGGAGATCCTATGCTCGGATTGCAGTTGATCCCTTTCAGTGATATTTGGCTGCTGCTCGTAGGTCTGTTAGTTGGACTAGGCGTGCTAATCGGCGTCTGGGGAAGTACGGTTTCTATTCGTAAGTTTTTGAAAGTTTAATTTAAGAGTGAAGGATGGGGAGTGCGAGTTGAAGAAGATTGCCGCCGGACTAGCCGTAATGTTACTAGCTGTCACTATATTCCAACCCTCTGATGGATATGCCAAAAAAACAAGTGTTGCCGAGATCGATAAGCAATTAAAGCAGCTGCAACAAGAGGTGCAGGAAGCTAAGGCGCAGCAAGAGAAAGCGGAGTCCCAAACGCAGGAAGCGCAGCACTATAAGAATAAGACAAATATTAATTTACAATATGTATTGCAGCAAGTGGATCAAGTTAAAGGTAAAATGACCGAAATCTCTAACAAAATTTCCGATACAGAAGAATCCCTTAACGTTACAGCAACGGAATTGGATGAAGCAGAGGCACGAGTGGCCTCAAGAGAAGAACTCTTAGGATCCCGTGTCCGGTTGATGTACACGGATGGAGCGGTGTCTTACCTAGATGTTTTGCTCTCATCGACAAGCTTCTCTGATTTTCTGGGCCGCACCGATTCGCTTAAGATGATTGTGGATCAGGATCAGGAGCTGTTAGTCCAACACAAGCTGGACAAGCAGACAGTTGTAGAGAAGAAGCAGGAGCTTGAGGGGCAATATGCTCAAGCCAAGCAGTTATACACCTCCTTGGAAAATCAGAGAAGCCTGCTGAAAGAGAAGGAAGCGGAGAAGCAGGAGCTTATCGCATTTTATGATAAGCAGATTCAAGAAAGCGATGATCTAAGTGAAGAGCAGAACGAGAAGCTGGTTAAGCTGGCGAGCGAACGTTCTGCTTTGGAAACCCAAAAGGATAAGATTAAAGCTGAGGAAGCGGCTCGCAAAGCAGCAGCCGCCAAAGCAGAAGCAGCACGCCGGGCAGCAGCAGCGGCCAAGAAAGCTGCAGCTAGCAAGGCAAGCAGCAGTTCAAGCTCCAACTCCTCAACCGCGTATGCTGGTGGAGATGGCCCCTTCCTGCTGCCTGTAGGTTCGGCAAGAATCTCTTCCTCCTACGGACCACGGACACACCCAATTACGGGTGAGAAGGGGAAAGTACACACCGGGGTAGACTTTGCAGTTCCACAAGGAACCAATATTCATGCGGCTGATTCCGGAACGGTAATCGTAGCTGAATGGTATAGCGGCTATGGATATTGTGTAATTGTTGATCATGGCGGCGGAGTTTGGACCCTCTACGGACATATCCGTAAAGGTGGTATCAAGGTTAGCCCTGGGGATAGAGTCAATCGTGGGGATGTGATTGCTGAATCCGGTTCTACAGGTAATTCGACGGGCCCCCATCTCCATTTTGAAGTTCGGATCGACGGCAAGACAGTAAATCCGATGCCTTATCTCTAATTTTTAAGAACTTATAACTCATATTATTTGAGTGTACGGCATATACTGGAAGAGATACCGTACCTTTCAGGACGGACTTATGGAGTTGTTTGCGAGATGGACAAGAAGGGACGGTGGGAACATCATGTTAAAAAAAAGCACAGCGGCGTTTATGATTATCGCCGCCCTGCTATGCGGTAGTCTGGTGACCTTGGGCGTGACGGGTTATAGTCATGTTATTGGACAAGCTGCAGGAGAAGGACTGGCCTCAGCATTGCAGGTTACTGGCCTTCAGCAGAAGGAATCCCAGAAGCTTGGAACTGCTCTCAGTCTGATTGAGAGCAATTACTACGAGACAGTAGATCGGGAGAAGCTGATAGACGGTGCTGTCAACGGTATGATGGAAGCGCTGGGCGATCCTTATTCCAACTATATGGGTAAAGAAACAGCTGAGAAATTCGAAGAAAGCATTGAGGGTTCCTTTTCAGGTATCGGTGCGGAGGTCTCTTCGGATAATGGCAAGGTAGTCGTGGTCTCTCCGATCAAGGGCTCACCTGCTGAGAAAGCTGGGATTCAGGCCAAAGATGTTATCTTGTCCGTTAACGGTGAATCGCTGGAAGGTATGGAGCTGAATGCAGCTGTTGCCAAGATTCGCGGTCCTAAGGGCAGTAAGGCCACTTTGAAAATACAACGTTCCGGCGCTGTAGAGCCGCTGGAATTTGTTCTTACCCGGGATGATGTGAAGCTCGAAACAGTCTACGCTACCATGGAAAAGGACAATGTGGGCGTAATCGAGGTTACGCAGTTCTCCTTGAATACCGCAGAACGATTCAAGGAAGAGCTGGAGAAGTTAGAGAAGCAAGGCATGAAGGGACTTGTTATTGACGTCCGCAATGATCCAGGTGGTGTTCTTCCGATTGTTATTGAAATGGCAGAGCAATTTGTTCCAGCTGGCAAATCTATAGTGCAAATAGAATACAAAGACAAAAAACGCGAAGTTAGCACCTCAAAAGGATCGAGTAAAGCTTATCCCGTGGTCGTGCTGATGAATAAAGGTAGCGCAAGTGCTTCGGAAATATTGGCGGGTGCCTTGCAGCAGTCGGCAGGAGCTAAGCTAATCGGTGACAATTCTTTCGGTAAAGGCACCGTGCAGACGAGCTTTGACAAACAGCTTGGAGACGGCAGCTTGCTGAAAGTTACCATTGCCAAATGGCTTACGCCAGACGGCACATGGATCCACGGCAAGGGAATTAAACCGGATATCGCGGTAGCGCAGCCGGATTACTTCTCGGTGGCTCCAATTAACAAAAGCGTGGCGCTGCAGTATAATATGAACAACGCTGATGTGAAGAGTGCACAGACGATGCTGGACGGTTTGGGTTACAAGCCTGGACGTAAAGATGGCTATTTCGATGCTGGCACTAAGGACGCAGTGAAGAAGTTCCAAAGTGCAGCAAAGCTCCAAGTCACAGGCATAATTGACGCCAAGACAGCGGAGGCGCTGGAAGCGGCGCTGATCAAGGTCATTCAAGACCCTGCTCACGACAACCAACGGAATAAAGGGATTGCTGAGATTCAGAAGGAAATTAAGGCGGCAGCGTCGAAAAAGTAAGAAGGCTGAATTCAGCCTTCTTTTTTTCTTTTAGATAAGAAAATGCCAACCGACGTAGAGGAATTAGAATATATACAAATCAGTCATCGGACGAAAAGGAGTGTGACGAACAGTTTGAATGTGATTCAGGAACTGTTAGGAAACTTGGGCACTGCGTTCTTACACTTATTGATCCAGCCGTATTACTACATTGCTATTATATTTATTGCGTTATATTACCGTAGGCAGGTGGCATTAGAACGAAAGCTGATACATGTAAAATTACATAGCTGGGGTCAGGAAACGTGGCGGACGGTATGGAGTGGTCTAGTCATGGGTTTGGTCGTCTCTATAGCAGCCGTTCTGCTAGGAATATCGTTATCAGGTACCGCTGTAGCCTGTATTTGGGTAGTTAGTCTCGTGTTGTCGCTACTGCGTGTGCGGTATTTGTGCTTTGCGTATTCTATAGGCTTGTTAGGTATCATTCAGTTTGTAATTTCTTTCTTTCCAGATGCTTTAGATAGTGGAACGGTAGGGAATATTACCACCGCCATAAGGGAGATGGATATTCCTGCTTTGCTAGTGTTAGCTGCGCTGCTGCACATGGCGGAGGCACTGCTGGCCCGCAGACAAGGGGCCAAGCTTGCAACGCCGCTCTTCCTGAAGGGAAAGCGCGGCATGGTCGTTGGCGGCTATCAGCTACAGGCCTTCTGGCCGCTGCCGCTGTTCCTGCTGCTCCCTTCGGGTGCAGGAACGGATTTGCCATGGCACTCGCTGCTCGGCGGCAGCCTTGGCATCGTCTCTTTGCCCGTCATCATCGGCTTCAGCGAGATGACGCAGGGCATGCTGCCCGGGCGCAAGGCGGCCCGCACTGCAGGACGACTGCTGATCTACAGCATCGTCCTGCTCGGCTTAAGCCTGCTTGCCGCTTGGTGGAGCCCGCTGACTCTGGTCGCGGCGCTCGCAGCCATTGTGCTGCACGAAGGGTTAAGCTGGTACAGCGCTCTGGAAGAGCGCAGCATCAGCCCCATCTTCGTGCATCCACCGCGCGGCCGCAAAGTGCTGGCCGTGCTGCCGGGCAGTCCCGGCCAGGAGCTGGGCATCCTGCCCGGCGAGATCTTACTGAAGGTCAACGGGGTCCTGTTGACCGATGCGGCGCAGCTACATGAGGCGCTGCGCATGAATCCAGCGTTCTGCAAGCTGGAGGTGCTGAACCGTGAAGGGGAGAGCAAATACCTTCAAAGCCCGATCTATGATGGGGATCACCATCAGCTCGGTATTATTTTGGTGCCGGAGACGGATGGGATGATTACCGCTGAGGCGAAGCCTTCCAGCATCTACAGCATCATCGGGATGAAGACAGGCATACGCAGCCGGAACCTTCCGGACGGCCAACTTAAACGAAAAAAAACCACTGAAGCCAAGCAGGAATCAGCGGAAGGATAACTAGAAGATGCCCCATAGGCCATGAAATGGTGAATGGGGCATCTTTGTTTTTGATTAGATGGTAGTTTCGCGTGCGAGAAGTTGCTATCGGACCCAGTTGCCCCTAATCGCAGCATTTTCGCTTTTTTACAATGGTAAGGGACCCCAAAGCCGCTATTGGCATCAAAAACACCCCAGATGAGCCTCTTTCTGAGGAATAACGTCGCTGGGGTCCGAAACTCTGCTCAAACGCCGATAAAATTGTAAATAGCGTCGCTGGAGTCCGAGCCCGCCCAAGGAGTAGCGTCGCTGAACTCCGAACCCGCGTCCAAGGAGTAACTTCACTGGAGTCCGTAAGAAAAACTAACTTTGGCAGCGGCCTATTCACATGTTATATGTTACTAGTTCAACCCCGCATGTTCTTCAAATAAAAAATTGCAATTTGCGTACGATCGCGGAGCTCTAATTTGCTTAATATATCCGTTATGTAATTTTTGACGGTACCTTCGCTTAAAAAAAGCTGTCCGGCGATTTCTTTGTTGCTATGCCCCTCAGCGATAGAAGCCACTACAGCCAGCTCTGTTTTGGTCAATCCGAACGATTCCAGTGGCTGTACCTGTGGCAATTCTTGCCGTGCCGTAGGCTGGAGAAAGGTTGCCAGCTTACGGGCGATATCAGGGTGGATAAGCATGTTCCCATCAAAAACCGTTTTAATGCCCTGGATGATCCGGTCTGGCGGTATGTTTTTGAGCAAATATCCACTAGCTCCGTTACGCAGTGCTTCAATGATATATTCATCGTCATCGAAAGTGGTCAGCATCAATATCGCAATTTGCGGAAAAGCCTGCTTAATCTTCTCCGTTCCTTCAACGCCACCGCAGCCGGGCATGCGGATATCCATCAGAGCTACATCGGTCTTTAATCCTTTTTGAAGTAATTCCAAGGCCTCGTTACCTTCACAAGCTGCTCCGACAACTTCAATACCTGGGTCCATACCTAGCAATACTTGCAGACTTTGGCGAATAAAGGGGTCGTCATCAACAATCAACACTTTAATCATTAGCATGGCTCCTTTCGTTATACAATCTCATCCTGCTTATAAATGGGCAGCCGCGTAATGACTGTAAAATGTGGTTCCTGCCTCAGTTCGAGTGTTCCACCGATTAAATGCGTTCGCTCGTACATTCCTTTCATTCCGTCCCCACCACGCCCCAATAATTTGCTGAGTTTCTCTCCTTCGGGAAGCGCTCCATTGTTGCTAACCTCCATAGTGATTCCTGCTTGCGCGTAGTCAATTTTGATCCGGATGGACGTTGCTTTTCCATGCCGCAAGGCGTTGGTTATAGCTTCACGGGCGTTTTTGTACAGGATTACTTGAATACTAGGATAGAGTGGATAAGGTATGCCCTGTACTTGGTATGAGGTCTCGATCCCCGTCTCACGTCCAATTTCTTCGAGCAGCCGGTCTAACGCATAAGCTCCCTCAAGCTTCGGAGTGTAGTTGATACGTTTAACTGCGGACCGCATATCGTCCATGCTGGCCGACAGCTGGTCACGAATCAGTTCCATCATTTGCATTCCGCTCTCGGGAGAGGTGGGCAAGGTCTGGAGGGCGGCCTCCATCATCATTTTAATCCGGATTAGCCGGTGGCCGATATCGTCATGGAGCTGGCGTGAGATTCGGACGCGCTCTTTGGACTGGGCAGACTCTTCTACTTGCGCGCTGAACTCCAGCAGGCGGTTGCGAGCTTCATCGAGCTCGAAATGCTTTTTGCGTAACTCATCATATAGAAGAAGAGTGTCTTCGCGCCGCTGGCCAGCTTTCAATAATAGCTTATTTAGGTAGGCAGTGAGCAGAAATGAAAAGTTAATGTAAGTCACTACGAGCGATGGAGAATTCTGGAGTGCAACGTTCAAAGCTATCAGATGTACACCTGTGAACACATAAGGCACTGCTTTAGGCTGGAGTCTGGAATAATAAAGCAGTGCTGATATAGCGGGGAAAATCATCATGCTGCCATATTGATAACATAACCAGGCCGTGAACAAGATTTCAATGATACTAATCAAAGTGTGAATGGATCGTGGGAGCTTTGGTACCATCACCACAAGGAATAGAAGCATCAGGATATGCAGCGTGAAGATTCCATAATCGTTATATTGATAGACATAAATAGTAATAAACGCAGGGATTAAGATGAGTCCGTAACGCAATAAATTTAGCTCTCTGGGCACGCCTTAGTCATCCTTTATGTTTTTTAATAATCTTAGCATATTATCCCACTACTTCAGGAGATGACTTTAGTCACCTTCAAAAAATGACCTTTCGTACATCCGTAAAAATTCAACCTAGAATAAAATTGAAAATATAGAAGCACACACGACAGGGGAGATAAGAGATGGCAATCGCGGTGTTGACCGATGTGGTGAAACGGTATGAGAACAAATTAACGGTAGATCATGTGAATGTTACGATCCAAGCAGGAGAGATCTTTGGTCTGCTGGGGCCGAATGGGGCGGGCAAAAGTACAACTATAAGTATGATTTGCGGCCTGCTAAAGATTGATAGTGGAGACATTGTTATTGATGGGTTATCAGTCTCTTCGTATGCACTGGAGGTTAAGAAAAAGATCGGCTTAGTTCCGCAGGATTTGGCTTTGTACAATACAATGACAGCAGCTGGAAATGTAACTTTTTTCGGAAGATTGTATGGTTTGCGGGGAAAATTGCTGAAAGAGCGGGTGGCGGAAGCTCTTGCTTTCACAGGACTTAGTGACCGTGCCAAAGAAAAACCAGCCACCTTCTCCGGAGGGATGAAGAGACGTTTGAATATCGCCTGTGCCATCATGCATCATCCAAAGCTGATTATTATGGATGAGCCGACCGTAGGGATTGATCCGCAGTCTCGTAATCATATCCTTGAGTCGGTCAAAGAGCTCAATCGGCTTGGCTCAACCGTCATCTACACTAGTCATTATATGGAAGAGGTTGCAGCCATTTGTGATCGGGTAGCGATTATGGATAAGGGACATATCATTGCTTGTGGTACGGAAAAGGAGCTGCGGGAACGGGTTTCTAAGGAAGAAAAAATAGTGGTCAAAGCAACGAACATCACCCCGGAGCTAATCAATGAGCTTAGTCTACACCCGCGGATCACGAGAGTGGAAAGTAAAGAGGGAACGGTAGAAATGTATCTTCCCTCCTCACAGGATGAGCTGCAGGATATCTTATTTATTTTTGCTAAACATGAAGGGGTTATTGGTTCTTTGAATATAGAGGAGCCGGATCTGGAGACATTATTCCTTAGTTTGACAGGACGGACATTGCGCGATTAAAGGAGGGAGAGAACGCTTTGAGAAATATTTGGACAATTATGATTTATGAGCTTCGCAGGCTGTTTATTTCACGCTCAATCATCATTAATATGTTTCTGCTACCGCTGCTTTTGATCTTTCTGCTGGGTGCCTCCCTTTCCAGTGTAATCGGTGATAAGGCAGCGTCTGAGATTGATCCAGTACGTGTTGGTATAGTTAATCTTTCTGGAGAAGGATATGAAAGCTCGGCGATGATAGACAGCTTTTTGAAGACGCCGGAGCTTAAGGATATCATCATTCCGGTCAAAGTAGGGAGCCGAGAGACAGCGGAAAGCGGCTTGCGTACCGGAAAATATGGTTATGCGGTTATTGTTCCTCCAGGCTTCGATAAAAAAGTACAAAGCGGTGATACTGCACAGCTAGAGTTTATTCTGGGTAAAGATCGGACAGATAATATGGTTGCGGGGACGGTATTCGATAACTTTTTGAACAATATTAACTATAAGCAGTCCGTAGCTATGACGCTGGGTCCAGAAGCTTTGACCGTTACTGCACCAAGTTCGGGGGAGCAGCCTTCTGTTAAGGTTGGGGCGCTCAGTGAAGGTGGCCGATCCTATACAGCCTCCCAATTCTATGCGGTATCCATGATGCTGATGTTTCTGCTATATAGCGGTTTGACCGTCAGTACCTCTCTTTTTAATGAAAAAGAAAATCATACCCTCTTCCGAATAACTTCAATGCCGGTAAAAGGTTCTGAGCTGTTTATTGGTAAAATGTTAGGTGTAGGGGTTGTAAGTGTAGTGCAGTGTGCAGCGATTATTATCCTGACTCACTTGTTGTTTGGCGTAAATTGGGGCAATCGTCCGGGCTTGCTGCTGCTCTTCTGTCTCTTAATGATCATTGCTTCCATGACGTTATCGATTGTCATTTCAATGTTTAGCAAAACTAAAGCAAGTGCAGGAAGTATTATTAATGTTATCACTGTGGTCATGACCTTTATTAGTGGAGGGATGGCTCCACTTCCGGAATCATGGGTGAACTCCGTCGGGGCATTTACCCTGAATCACTGGGTGCTACAAGCTGTTCTAAAAATGATGCTGCATGCAGAGGTCTCAGAGATTTTGCCGAATCTGCTGGTCATGTCGATCATCTGTCTAGTTCTATTCAGTGGAGCGGTTATCTCGTACCGGAAGGTAGGTTACCATGGATAAGATCTTAACGATTGCTTGGAATATGGTGAAAAGAACGATCGGTTCTCGGAATGGGCTGCTTACGTATATTCTTCTGCCCTGTATTGTCGTGTCGGTGATAGTAGCAATTAGTGGAAGTATGGGTGAAAGACCGGCTACTATTTTATATTCGAATATGGATGATGGTGCAGCAGGTAAACATTTGCTTACCGAGCTGGAGAATACCGGTGATTATAAGCTTGTTGAGAAGACAGATGAGGCTAATTTGAGGGAGAGTATTATCGATCAGAACGGAGAAGCCGGTGTTTTGATACCGCAAAACTTCACCTCCGCACTGCTTGCTGGAGAAGAGCCGCAAATTAGTGTGTATGAGCTTAAGGCTACCGAAACATCAATTATGGTAAAAATGAAAATCCGTGTAATTGCTGATGAAATGCGAAACACTGCTGGACTAATTGGAGCAGCTCGGGCTGAGGCTACTGGCTCGGACTCACAGTTTGCTGCCGTAATGCAGAGAGCAGAGCAACATAGTGTAGGCAGTATAAGAACGGATTATGATTTATATCCCAAAGAGGGCTTAAGCATCGTCACAGGATTTACTTTGATGTTCTTAATGGGGCTGGTTACAAGTTCAGTGTCACTTATTATGGATGATCGAAGAGAAAGAACGATGAAACGTATGTTCAGTGCCCCGGTTCGTTCGTATGAGATTGCCCTCGGTAATTTTCTGGGAAGCTTCATCGTTGGGTTAATTCAAATCATTGTAATACTTGCCTTAGGCCGTTATGTGCTGCAGTTTGACTTTGGGTTACCGCTCTACTTGTATTTCTTGGTTCTTGCAGCATTTATGCTCGTTTCCATGGGTTTAGCCAGTACGGTAGCAGGTCTGATTCGCAATCCCAATAATACGGGCATGCTTAATTCGCTGATCCTGACCCCGACATGTATGCTTGGAGGCTGCTTCTGGCCGTTATCCATTATGCCGGACTATATGCAGAAGGCAGCTAATTTTGTACCGCAAAAATGGGCGATCCAAGCGATCGATATCGCTGCCACAGGTGGGGGCTGGAATGAATTATGGCTGCCCTTTGCCATCTTGGGCCTTATGGCCGCCGTGCTTCTGGCGATTGGTTCTGCTATTCTTCGTCCGAGTGAAGCCGGAATTAACGCTTAAGAAATTTCCAGAGAATATAGATATGCATAGCTTGGACTACTCTATTCAGGTACAATAATAGGTATCAAATGTCCCTAGTTCTTAATATGTGCAAAAGAGGGGATTTCTAGGAGGATGAGCAGATGAGCAGCAATAAATTGGCTTGGACATGGCGGGTGAAGGAAGAATGTTTAGAGGAGTATGTAGCTATGCATTTAAATCCTTGGCCAGAAATTTTGGAGGAGCACAGTAAGGCTGGTATTTCTAACTATTCCATCTTTCAGAATGGCAATCAATTTTTTTACTGTTATGAGTGTGAGGATAGTAAGGCGGCTTTTGATTACATTGCCAAAAGTGATGCCTGCAACCGCTGGAATGCGATTACCTCTAAGATGGTTGAAGGGTCATTTGATTTCAATGATGAGGTGCCTATGCAGCCCTTACGTGAAGTGTTCTATCTGAAATAAGCAATTGCATTCTAGAACAAATCAAATGTGCATAATTTATATTATCGGCGCATCTGGTTTACAGTTATTTTAAATATAGGTATAATATAATTTATAAAGTTAAATTGAATAATTATTTGTTTTTTGGAGGAGCCTGTCAACAAGGGCTCCTCTTTGTCTTTTTTTGGCTTGGAGAAGCTCCTGGTTGGCAGTTCTTATATACAACAAGGGAGTGGATAGAAAGATGGAGTTTGTTTTATATCTTATGCTGATCATATTGTTCACCAAAGTAGCTGGTGATCTATCTGTGCGGCTTGGGCAACCAGCTGTGCTAGGCAAGCTTATTGTGGGAATCATACTGGGGCCTGCGGTACTGGGCTGGGTTCAGGATGGAGAGTTTATTCATTATATCTCTGAGATCGGTGTTCTACTGTTAATGTTCATAGCAGGGCTTGAGACGGACCTGGATCAATTGCGCAAGAACTGGAAATCAGCTTTTGCAGTAGCCGTCGGTGGAATTATATTACCCTTTTTGGGTGGGTTCGCCTTAGGAGAAATGTTTGGTTTTGCTTATCATAATGCATTGTTTATGGGCGTTATTCTTAGTGCAACATCGGTCAGCATATCGGTGCAGGTGTTAAAAGATATGAATAAGCTGAACACACGTGAAGGCTCTACAATTCTGGGGGCTGCTGTAGTAGATGATATTCTGGTTGTTATTTTGCTCGCTGTTCTGATGAGCTTTTTCGGTACAGGGGCAGACGTTTCTATTGGTCTTCTAATTGGGAAAAAGGTGTTGTTCTTTGCCGTAGCGATTGTTGCCGGCTGGTTTATTGTTCCTCGGGTCATGAAATGGATGGCTCCGCTGAAGGTGACAGAGGCAGTTATCTCAGCAGCGTTAATGATTTGTTTCGCATTCGCCTATTTTGCTGAAATCATGGGGATGGCAGGAATCATTGGTGCCTTTGCGGCTGGGATTGCTATCTCGCAAACTTCCTTTAAGCACACGGTAGAATCCAAGCTCGAGCCGATTGCTTATTCGATTTTTGTGCCGGTCTTTTTTGTAAGTATCGGACTTAGTGTTTCCTTTGAAGGGGTAGGCAGTCAAATAGGCTTCGTGATCTTGCTTACGGTGGTTGCCATTCTGACCAAGCTGTTTGGTGGCGGTCTGGGCGCGCGTCTTACAGGCTTTGATAACCACTCGTCTGCCATTATTGGGTCAGGGATGATTTCACGGGGGGAAGTTGCGTTGATCATTGCCGCCACAGGGCTGCAAAGCGGCTTGTTACAGCAACAGTATTTTACTTCGGTCATTATTGTTGTCATTGTAACTACACTTGTAACGCCGCCACTATTGAAATTTATGTTCCGTGATCCAGTACGTGCGGAAGGGAAATAAACCATAACAAAAGGGAGTCCTGTTGGCCAATTTATATGGCTAACGGGGCTCTTTTTTTATGCTCACGTTCAAGTTGCCATCATCAAGAAAAAGTACGGGGATCTGTCTGCAGAAGGGGAAAGTTCCCCGTCTTAAGACTGAGTACGAAACCAGCCGTAGGGCTGTTTTGACTTCAGCCAAAAATGACTAAACTAAATCTCGGGATGGAAATTAATACATAATCAAACAGACATAAGGGGAGTGCCAGAAATCATGTGGAGTGGAAGGGGAAAAAGAAAATGAAATGGTTAACAAAATGGTCGTTCGGTAACAAGGCTGCGGTGGGGCTTTTAGTAGTCATGGCTCTTGTGGTGGGAGGGATGAGCTACACTTCGTTACCGATGGAATTTATGCCAGAGGCGGATAATCCTCAAGTGACTGTAACTGTGCTGGGTCCTGGCCAGGATACACATGCTATGGAGACTAATGTAACGAAGCCGATAGAAGCTGGAGCAGCTTTTGTGAAAGGGAAGAAGGAAATACTGTCCACTTCCGGAGACGGATATGCGCAGGTGAATATTTTTTATGATTCGAAAACGAATATGAAGGATGCTGCGCAGGAGGTCCAGAAGGTCGTCGATTCATTGAAGTTCCCGGAAGGGGTAATGGCTCCTTTTGTACTTCAGTTGAATACCTCCATGATTCCTGTATCCCAGGTTACCCTTGCTTTTGACGAAGGCCTGACTAAAGAGAATCTTAAGCTTGCGGAAGAAACTATCATTCCAGAGATGCAAAAAGCTGAAGGGGTAGCGAACGTTGCTTTATATGGTAAGGTAACTCCGCAGGTCAGTGTTAAGCTGGACCCAAAATTAATGGCTGAGAAGGGAGTCACGACTCCACAAGTATTAGGTTTACTTCAAGGACGTAATGTATCGGCATCCCTTGGGGAGCAAACGATTGGTGGGCAAACCGGCAATGTTAACGTAGTTTCTACGATAGATAGTATGGATACTTTAAAAAAGCTTCCTGTATCTACGGGCGTTAAGCTGCAGGATATCGCTGCTGTCGAATTGAAGCAGGATCAGGAAAGTGTCAGCCGTTCGAATGGGAAAGACGTTCTATTCGCCATAGTGACCAAAGAGGCTAATGCGAATGCAGTCAGTGTCGGAGATAACATTCAGGCTGCCGTAGATCATATTAATAAAACTATTCCTAATGCAGAAGCAGCAGTGGTGTTCAGTACATCGGATATGGTAGTTACCTCGGTGAACAGTATGATGCGTGAGGTATTGCTAGGTGCATTATTTGCGACGATCGTGATTCTGTTGTTCCTGCGTAACCTGCGGGCTACTCTGATTACGGCAGTATCCATTCCGCTTTCGTTAGCGGTCACCTTATATCTGCTGAACATTTCCGGCATAAGCTTAAATATCATTACACTCGGGGGAGTCGCGGTTGCGGTAGGCCGCTTGGTCGATGATAGTATCGTGGTGATTGAGAACATTTACCGTAGGCTGCAAAAAGAACCCCTTTCTCGTGAAATGATTATTAGCGCAACTGGGGAAGTGGCTAGAGCGATTACCTCATCAACCATCGCTACGGTAGCAGTATTTCTGCCGATGGGTCTCTTACGTGGTAGTTTGCAAGCTTTCTTACTGCCGTTTGCTTTAACAGTGACCTATTCATTGCTTACTTCACTCGTAGTAGCTTTGACGGTTGTTCCTCTGTTAAGCTCATGGCTGCTGAGAAGGACATCAATGAAAGAACATGAACCTTCTAAATGGTTTATCCGCTTTCTGGACTGGAATCTTCGCCGTAAATGGGTTAGCTTATCGTTGGGTCTCCTGCTTCTGATTGGCTCCATTGCTGCTTATGTGACTATGCCAAAAGGGGCACTCGATGCTTCAGATGCCAGCTATGTTTCTGTTCAGATGAATTATCCGAAGGATGTTCCTGTCAAAGATATTTTGGAAAAGGGAAAGCAGTTAGAACAAGATTTGATGAAGCAGCCACAAGCAGAAACGGTAATCATGCAATCAGGGAATAGTGCGGACGCCGCTAAGTGGGGGAATGTTACCTCTGAAACCTTAGTGGACTATACCGTTGTTATGAAAAAAGGTGCAGATGCTCAGGCTTTTATTGATCATGTTCGTGAGGTAAAAGATTCATACACTGGAGCAACGCTTGTTGCCAACCAAATGAGCATGATGGGATCCAGCTCTACCAGCGAATATATTGATATTGTCGGAGATAATCTTACGGATATTACTAATGTAGCAACAGAAGTTACCGCTAAGCTGAAGACCGTAGAGGGGATTCAAAAAGTCAGCAGCAATATGGAGGATACGAAACCTGTATTTTCCTTTAAGGTAGATCCGGCGCAAAGCAATGCGCAGGAGATTTCGATGCAGCTGTCAGCGATGCTTAATCCAATTCCAATGGGGCAAATTGAGCTCGATGGTGATGCAGCAGGTGTAGTGTTAGATCCTATGGTTCAGCCGCAAACGGAGCAGGATTTAAAAGCACTGACGCTCATGACGGCTGAGGGGCCGAAGCCACTGTCTCAGCTCGCAACTTATGAGGTTCGGAATGAGCCTGCAATGTTGTTCCATAAAGATGGGAAGCCGTATGTACGAATTACAGCAGAGGTTGATCCGAAGAAGGTATCTGAGATCGGTGCGAATATTAAAAAAGAAACCGATAGTCTTACACTTCCGAAAGGCGTGACCTTATTTGCAGGCGGAGCGTCAGTTGATCAGTCAGAGGATTTCAACGACCTGGGTATGACGGCATTAATCTCCATCGGGTTGGTGTATCTGATCATGGTACTCACCTTTAAAACCCTTCGGGCTCCACTGGCGATTATGTTCTCCTTGCCACTAGCGGCGATTGGTGCAATTGTTGGACTTATCGTGTCCGGTGTAACGCCTGACTTCACTGCTCTGTTCGGGGCGTTGATGTTAATAGGTATTGTTGTTACGAATGCCATTGTGCTCATTGACCGGATTAAGCAAAATGAAGCCAATATGAGTATTCACGAGGCTATTCTAGAAGCTGCCGGAACACGGATGCGTCCGATTCTCATGACGGCGATTGCCACCATTTGCGCCATGACACCGCTGCTGTTCGGCCATGCCGAGATGGGCAGCATCGTCTCGCAAAGCTTGGCGATTGTGGTCATTGGCGGCTTAACCGCAGCAACACTGCTTACGCTGATTGTAGTGCCGGCGATTTACGAGTTGTTCTACTTCCGTAAATCGGCAAAAGAGCGTAAAGGAGCAGAAAAAACTAATGCTCCGGCGCTTTAAATAGGCAAACGGCAAGCCTCCGGGTTAATGGGGCTTGCCGTTTTTATGTTTTGTTACAAATCCTTATAATTATGGAGTTAACTTGTCTACACTAATCGGATAGGTCTGATCCAGCATCCATTTGCCTGCTTTGGATTTCTTCAGCGTTGTGACAGAGGTGGAGCGGTTATCCTGAAACTCAGGACCCTTAAGCTTGATGCTCGTCTGAACCATATATACGGCTGTGGTATCCTGGGTATAATGAATGATTTTGGCAGATTCCAGAGTGAACTTTAGATCATAGACTGTGAAAATTTGGCTGAAGAGCTGTTTGGTTTGTTCGAGAGCAGGGGACTCAGGATCAATAGTAGATAGCACACCTTGAATATTCTCTGCATTGGTATAGTCCAAGTTGCTCTTAAGCACAGCTAATATATCCGTTTCATCCGACTTCGTCACAGCTGGCTTAGCGTTCAGCAGTTTATCTGGGAGTATATATTGTACGCCTTTAATCTGCAGGTTGTTGATTTTCCAGTCTTCAGTGCTGGCAGTACGCGTTAAGCTATAAATATATTCAGAGGTATTGTCTAAGGTGAATGGACCGCTGAGGTGTGTAGTCGTTTCAACGGCGTGAACCGTAGCCTCTGTGGGTTGAAGGCTGATAACCTCTAATTGATCAAGTGAAGTGGTCGAATCGTATTGTTCCATTTGGCTCTTAATCTGTGGCCCGATGACCACAAGAGGAGACTTGCTATCGATTAGGCTCATGAACCCTTCATAATTCTCATTGTTGGTATAGGTTACGTATTTTTCAAAAAAAGCATTGATTTCCTGCGGGTTTACCTGGTTAGTCTTGCCTGTAATGGTTACTGTCTTCGAGTGTGCATTCCAGGAGACTTCATTACCTGTAGCCTCCCCAACGAAGCGCAGCGGAATGTAAGTGGAATTATTGATGAGCTTAGGGGCAACAGAAAGTTGGGTTATTACACCATTGACGCTGGCCTGCTTGCTGCCTAGTTGCAGTGTAATCGTAAGCCCTTCCTTAGTACCCGTTATGGTACCTGTGGTTTGATTCCAATCGATTGAAAGTCCTAGTTTTTCAAAAACCGGGCGAAAAGGAACGACAATTGTACCATTATCATTGAAGGGAGCCTGTCCCTTCAGTGCGAGCTGTTGCTGATTGATCTGAATGGAGATTGGCTTCTCTGCGGCATGGACAGGCCATGCGATAGCGGTAGAAAGAAGAGTTGCTGCGATTATGCTGGATATGGTTTTCATCTTGTGATTTCTCCTTTGAGTTATGAATGATAATTTAATGGTTATTAGAGGATGACTCCACTAAGAGCCAGAGTAACCTTTGCTTGGAATAAAGCGTACTTTACTTTTTGCTTATCGAATTGCCGATTTAAGTTGAGTAAATCGAGCTTGTTCTGATCTGCCTGAGCTGCTGAAATTAATCCGCTATTTAAGAGAGTATCATTATCCTGGGAGACGCGTACGAGCTCCAGTTGCTGCTCTTTCAGCTCTGAATATTCAAAATCAATTTCATTGGCTTCCGGCCTATAAGTTGCCAGTTTTTCTTCGAGTTGTTGTTGTACTATATTTTTGTGTGAAATCTGGCTGGCCCATAGAACAGAATAATAAGTGACGAGTCCGGCATCGAAAGCTTTGACGGCATCAAGATTATCTTTGGCGAGTGTGATTCGTGCATCTTCCTCGCGTAAATCATAATTGCTAGAGAGGCTGACTACAGTGTTCCAATTCACAGGCTCTGGTGCACTGGAGATGACATCATCCAGCAGGACTTCTGAATAGGATGATAATCCTAACTCAAGCTTAAATTGTTCTAGCTGAGCTTCATAACTCCTAAGGTTACGTTCAAAAGCAGATTTTCGTTCCGCATTTTTACGATTAAAATCGTCCAAACTTCTCTTAGACAGTAGACCATGCTCGTATGATCGCAAGGTATCCACAGAATGTTGAAACCAATATTGGCTTTCTTGTTTGTCATACTCAATCGTTTTTTTTAGAGAAGAGAGTTGATAATATTTCTGCACAGCGTAGTAGCGGATGAGGGCTTCTGTTTTTTGAAGTCGTAACTGATTAATTACTTTATCTGTTTCTAATGTGCGCAACTGGTCACGAAATTCCTTGAGCTGCGCTGTTTTAGTCTCTTGATTGTAACTGTTTTGGCTTTCAGTCTGAGCGCTAACCCATTGATTCAGAGATGTGTTAATCATAATTTGAATGAGAATGGATTGATTAACCCCTGCCTGTTCTTCTTTACTTAAATCAGAGTAACCAGGAATACTACTGATAAAAATATCAGGATTTACTGGCAGCAGTCCGCTAGTTATGACTACATTTTTTTGTTCCAGCTTTTTCTTTTCAGATGATACATACGAGAATTTGGAATCCGTTTCTGCAATATTCCATTGTGAGAGCTTGATATCTACATAGTTAGTTAATGCTAGCTGGATTGTTTCTTCCATGGAAAGCAATTTTGTTGCACTAGATACCTGCGTATCAGCATGAGCTGTAATGGAATGCGGCAATAGAAGTAATAAGAAGGAAAGTATCAAGAGAGCTGTTTTCTTTAACATTTAGCTGGCAACCTCACTATTCCTTTAAGTTGATTTTTTCAAGAACAAAATCAATGATCTTCTTGGAGTCGGTAATAACAGAGGCTTGCGCTATCATCCCTACACGAAGCTCTCCACGTTCACCTCTGCGATTAACAAGTGGGTCATTGGATATCGTTGCTTCCACCAAATAGTAGCTTAGACCGTCTTGCTGAACAATTGAATCTGTGCTGATAGATGTAATCGTACCTTTTTGGGAACCGAAACTTTGTTTAGGGAAGGCTGAAAAGCTGAAATCAACTTTATTGCCAATCGCTATTTTTCCTGCTTCTGCGTTAGGTACGGCGATGCTCATTTTATATTTTGACTCGTTGCTAGGAATAATGGAGATCAAGGCTTCGCCGGATTGTACCATGTCCCCGATGTTGGTTTCTTTTAAAATATTAATGGTCCCAGAAATTGGTGCTATGAGCAGTCTTTTGTTTCGTTCAAGCTCAAGTTGCTTAATAGCCTCTTGCAGCGTAATTAAGGTTCTTTTATTTTCTTCTATTGCTGAATGAATCTGTACAATACGGTCAAGTTTCAACTTTTCCAATGAGGTTTTTTCGGTTGACCGGTTAAGTTTCTCTTGATTCAGTAGATCATTTTGCTGCTCAGCCAGCTGTTTCTTTTGCATTTCTAAAGTTTTTCGTTCTGAAACTGAGGGATCATGCCCATTTATTAGCAAATCGAGGCTGACCTCTATCTCAACCAATTGTTGATTGTAATTGGTGATATTGCTTTCTGCGCTGAGCACGGCTTCGGTTTGGAATTGGTTGATTTGCAAATATGAACTTTCATATAGATGCTGTTCATCTGTAATCTGAGATTGAGGCACAAGGCGGTCCCCCAAGCTGAGCGAACGGTTGTAGATTTCTTTTTTCTCAGCAGATTGTTTAGATAGTTGCACATATTTAATTTGGTATGTATTATATTGTTCCGTCCGTTTGGTATCTGTAGATGGAAGCAGATTTTGATTCTCTTTGATGGATTGCACAAGCAATTTCTCGTTTGTAATTTCAACATTCAGCAGTTTCTTTTTTCGTTCCAGTTCAATTTTATTTTGAAGAGATTTATCCAAACTGGATTCGGCACTAAAGGCAGAAGATTCTTGCAAACCTATATTCTCGTGAATGGCAGCTGTAAGCTGATCCTGGGTTCCTTGATAGGTCTGCTGCTGCTGGCTGTATTCAAGGAGAAATTGTTCTACCATGTCATAATAGTAAACTTCGTCTGCATGTTCAGAAGAAAATTGATTGTTTAAATTGCTAATGCTTTGTTTATAAAGCTCGAGATAGTGCAGTTTCTTAGTGAGCTTATTGATTTCGGAGTTACGATTGGATAATTCTATATCGAGTTCTTTATGCTCAAAGGAAATTAACTGCTCGCCCTGCTTAATTTGCATCCCTTCATGGATATATACCTGTTCCACTTTTCCCACAGATGAAGTCTGAATGGTACTGACTTTTTCATTGGGCCTAACTACAGCAGAGGCTTTGGCGACTTCATCGATCTGGCCAAAATAGGACCAGACCAACGCAGACCCCAATAGAATAAATAAGATAAGTATGAAAATAGAAATCACAGGACTGGTCTTGGATTCCATGATTTCTCTGCTATCGGTCATTTCTGATAAGTTATGTATTTGTGCGCTCATACGAGAGACACCTCGCCTACTCCTGCAGCAGCATATTGAATGGTGTGATCTTGTTTTTGTTCAACCCCGGGGAGTTGATCTTTCCACAAGCCGTAGTACTTTCCACGGTAATCTAGAAGCTCCTGATGTGTCCCACACTCAATAATCCGCCCCTGATCCATGACATAAATTCGGTCACAACGCATGATTGTACTCAAACGGTGAGCGATAATAATCGTAGTCATGTCTTCAAAAGCATTGATCGTCTCCGATACTGCCTTCTCCGTTGTAGAATCCAGGTTACTAGTGGCTTCATCCATAATAAGAATATCCGGCTGTTTGAGCACCGCTCTGGCGATAGCCAGTCGCTGCTTCTGTCCTCCGGAAATATTGGTCGCATTCTCTTCTAACAAAGTGTTGTAGCGGAGTGGAAGCTGATTGATGAATTCGTGAGCCTGTGCGGTTTGGCAGGCGGTAACAATCAGTTCCAAATCCATATCCTGATCGACACCCAGACATAGATTTTCCCGAATTGTTCCGCTAAAAAAGAAAGTATCCTGTGAGATATATGCGATCCGCTGTCTTAAGCTATCTAAATGAATATCTTTAATGTTGTAGTTGTTAATTAAGATATCGCCTTCTTCGTGTTGGTAAAATTGCATAATTAATTTGATTAGTGTGGTTTTACCCGAGCCGCTCTCACCGACAAAGGCAATTTTCTCACCCTGTCTAAGTGTCAAATCGATATCATGAAGTACAAGGGAACGTGTACCGTATCTGAAGCTGACACGATCAAATTTAATATCACCTTTTAATGAAGCAGGTTGAATCTTCTTGTCCTCATCATTATGCTTCTCCGCTTCCAAATCAAGAATTTCTCCTAATCGGTCAGCAGCGACAATGGCCGTTTGCAAAGTGGGCTGGAGGTTGATTAAGTTCTGGATGGGTTGCAGGAAGTAAGCCAATAACGAGTTATAGGTAATCAATTGGCCCATTGTCATATTGCCTTTTATCACTTGTCTTGCTCCGACCCACAGTATGGCTACTCCTCCAACGAGTTGTACAAAACTCTTGAGGGAGGCTTGAATGTTATTGAAAAGACCAAAACTGAAGACAGATCTCAGAAATGAGATGAACTTCTGTTCAGTTTCATAGCCCACTTTCGATTCTGCATGATAGGCTTTAACTGTCTCGATACCATCTATTGATTCAACAATATAGGAGGTGAGCTGAGCATTTTTTTCCATCTGTTCGCGGTTTAAACGGTCAAATGGTTTGTGGAAGCTCCAAACCAATACCAGATACATTGGCACCATAAGTATAGTAATTCCGAATAAAAGAGCACTTTGCGAATATAGAATAATTCCACCGGCAATAACCATGATAATATCGATCATGATGGTTAGTGTTGCGCTGGAAATGGCATCTCGTACTTTCGAAGCATCCATAAGCCTTGATATTATTTCTCCTGTCTTACGTGTACCAAAAAAATTCATTGGGAGCTTTAACACATGGTGGTAATAGCCAAGTATGAGTGAAATATCGAGTTTTTGGCTCAACGTCAGTAAGATATGGCTACGAAAGGCATTTAATAATATTTGAAATATGTAGAGAATGATGACTCCAACAGATATTATGTTAAGTGTCTTTTTTAATCCAAAGGGTAGAATTTCGTCTAAAAGAAATTGGAAATAGAATGCAGCAAGTATACCTAAGATAGTGTAGAGTATAGATGTTAGAAAAATTCCTCCTAGCATTCTTTTTTGAGGAATCAGCAATCCAAAGAAACGAGCAAATAGACCTTTTGTTTGGTCCCCTTTTTTGAATTGAGGAGTGGGTACCATTAAGATAAGGACACTTGTCCAGATTTGGAAGAAATCTTCCGGTGTATATTTAACTATGCCTTGGACTGGATCCGCAACAATTATTTCCTTATTTGATATTTTATGGATTACAACATAGTGTAATAATGTCTGATCTATAATGACATGGGCAATAGCGGGAAGTGGGAAGTTTTCGAAGAAGGCTTCATGGCTTCCCTTGACTCCTTTTGCTGTAAACCCAAGTTTTTCTGCTGCTTTTATGAGTCCATATATATTGGTTCCCATTTTATCAGTTCCGGCTACTTCACGAATTTTAGTGATTGGATATTTGAGACCGTATTGTTTGGAGATAGTTGCTAGACAGGCTGCACCGCAGTCTTTAATATCAAGCTGTTTAATACAATAGTATTTCTTAAACAGAATAAACCCCACCTACTATTAGTGATTTGTACATATTCATTGGGATCAACAATATCTTATCCATGTAGAGAATGATTTCGTAACTGAAACAAAATCTTTTTGTAAATAAGCCTCACTAGAAGATTGCTTCTCTGACCTAATAGAAATCATAATAAGCTCCAAGTGAATGATATTTATTCTCTTGGAGCTACTAAATATTCAGGAAAGTGTTTTATATATTTTTATTAGCAATTCCTGCGGAAATTACAATGATACTAGATGTAGTTAAGGCAGTATAGCCAAAGGCGCATGCTGCTACTACTGGAAGACTAACTGGTGCTGTTGCCGCAACTGCTATTAAAGTGGCTCCAGCAATAACTCCACCTATACCAGTTGCAATTTGTCCCCAAAGAGCACCGCCCTGAATATCGTACAATTCAGATCCTTTTAATAATTCAAAACCACTACTTGAAATTTCCAATTCAATCCCCCCTTATCCAAATATTGCGACTCCTACGCCTGCTACTGCAGCAGCTAAACCTAATGCAGGAAGAGCTGGTACTGTGGCAATTGCTCCTAAGATTGCGCAGCTACTAGCGATTGCTGGTACTCCAGCAGCAGCAACCCCAACGCCCACTACTGAAGAGGCTACGCCGACTGCTTTAGTTAACCAGCCACCACCATTAAGATCCATCAACGAAGATAAATCAAGTTCTTCAAACGTACTATGATTAAAACTGAGTTCCATTATGTCACCTCCTTTAATCATGATTTATATTAAATCGGGAGTGAATGATCAAATGAAAATCCCTGATTTAATTCCATATTCATTTTTCGTGTTTGGCTAGAAAATTCAATCCAATTAATATGAGAGCGATAAATCCTGTGAAACAAAAGGGTATCCATATGGGACCATTAGTAATCCTATTCATTTTGGCTATCAATATAATTCCTGAGCAAATAACTGAAAAATACACCTTCCAAAGCTTAATATTTTGATTTCCCAGTCTAAGCTTATTCCATTCACTGATGATAAATAGATTCAAAATCAAAAGAGTTCCTAATACAGTAATTGTAGTATCTTGAAAGGTATCGATATAATAAATAAAACTCAAGATAGTGAAAATTAATGTGATACTAAAACAGAAAATCACTATTTTTTTTTTCATAGCCGGCTCCTCATTTTTATAAAATAGATGGATTTACACCTACATAAATGTCAATAATCATTTTTTCTAAGGAAGCTTCAGAGTTATCTGAAGTGTACACATTATAAAATGCTGTGATTTGTTGAAGTCCCTTATCTGATATGTACTTTATAATAGATTCATATGTACTTTGTACTCCAACAGGGTTCCCCATGAATCTGCAGGATAGGGCATTAACTAAGTGGAAAATTTTTTTGTGTTTATAAGTTTGATCTGATGGAAAAGGCTTATTGAGAGGAATCATAATCTCCATGTCCATTAAATATTCCCCATTAACAATCTCCGCCGAGAATGTGCTCGTAATAAGGGGTCCTGCTTTCACTGCTTGATATTTTTCTATTATTTTTGCAGTTTGAGCTATTTCTATTTGTAATTCTTCTTGATTCATCTTCTTTCTAACGGAAAGGACATTTTCAAGCAAAATTTCTTGATTTTTTTGAATTTCAAACAATTCAGCACCTCCTAAAAAAGATCATAACTATGTGAATTTTCACAAACCTATCGTAATTGTTAAACTCCCTGATGAGTGGATTAATAACTTTATAGTAACTAGAATATCTATTAAGATACATATCCCTCAGTACATATTCCCTTTTGAGTTAATCTGTGCTAAAATATATTTTTTTTACAATAAATCCACTTTATTTAACAATTTTTTATCTTTTTGATCTAACACAAACCTCACGACTTATGTCATTGTTTTCTTTTGAATGGAGTGTTATGCTCTGTTTAATTAATACCATAAGTTGGGAGAATGGTTTGTTTTGGATATTCTTGAATGTGAACGAGCTTGGTTTACGGTAGATGATTTAGATAAAAAATCTAATAATTCCTTGTGTGAATTTTGCCAACCTTGGAGTAACCTCAAAACAGAAAAATCCTTTTCTATAGAAGAGCTGGTTCCCTACGAGGTATTGGTTGAAGTACTACATTCAGAATTGGCGAAAGTAACGGAATTTCTCTTATTGCCCTTTGTTTTTTTCTTAACAGATCAAGCCGGCAATATTATTAATATTGTTACTCCTTTCGAAGCGTTTCAGAAGAAAGTAGATCATTTTGGAATTAGGAGTGGAACTAACCTTTCGAAGCAATTCTCTGGAGTAAATGCAGTTTCACTAGCGATGGAGGTTAAATCAATTGCAGTAGTGCGTGGAGAAGAGCATAGTATGCCAATGTTTAAAGAGTGGAATTGTGTATGCGCTCCTATAATGATAAATGGTTGTATATGTGGATATATCGACATTTCATTTGAAGCCGAGAGGCAAATTGGCTTTTCGATTCTCTTTATTAAACAATTATCCGAAAAGATTGTTCTGAAGTTGAAGGAACGAAGCCCAAAGTTAATTGAGTACAGATTTCAGGAAAAGTGTGATTCGTATCGATTATCGCCCAGAGAAAGGGAGGTAGCGTATCACTGGTCACTAAGAAAAGGTGCGTTGCAAATTTCCAATGACCTTAATGTGAAAGAGGGGACTGTGCGGAATATCGTTAAGAGTATTTATAGTAAGATGGATATCAGCGAGAGATGGGAATTGATAGAAATACTTAAGTTGTAAATTTTGATGATAAACATCAAAATACTCGTTTGTACATAAGATATAAAAGCCATCCTCCGAAATTAATCAACAACGGAGGATGGCTTTTATCTGTCTAGAACATTTTTTTGATAAGTACTTAACCGCAAGAACAATTCAAAACTGGCTTACGCGCAGCCTGTGTCTCATCCAAACGGCTAATCTCTGTGGTATGCGGTGCGTTGATTACAATTTCTGGTGTCTCCTGCGCTTCTTTCACAATCTGAATCATCGTATCGATGAAGCCGTCGAGCGTTTCTTTACTTTCGGTTTCCGTCGGCTCGATCATCATGCATTCCTCAACAGTCAGAGGGAAGTACACGGTTGGCGGGTGGTAGCCGAAGTCGAGCAATCGTTTAGCAACGTCTAAGGTGCGCACGCCATATTGCTTGAGGTTTTTGCCGGACATCACGAATTCATGCTTACATACACCCGGATATGGGATTTCAAAATACGGCGCCAGACGGTGCATCATATAGTTCGCATTCAGCACAGCATTTTCGGATACCTCACGCAGTCCGTCTGGACCATAGGTCCGGATATAGGCATAGGCACGAACCAGAATACCAAAGTTTCCATAAAAAGCTTTCACGCGTCCAATAGATTCAGGACCACCGAAGTGAAGTGAGAAGCTGCTATCTTCATTCTTTACCACAGTAGGTTGTGGCAAGAATGGAATGAGGATAGATTTTACGCCGACTGGTCCGGCTCCAGGGCCGCCACCGCCATGTGGGGTGCTCATTGTCTTATGCAAGTTCAGATGCACAACGTCAAAGCCCATGTCGCCAGGGCGGGTAATGCCCATAATGGCATTGGAGTTGGCTCCATCGTAATAGAGTAAGCCCCCTGCTTCATGCACGATCTCAGCAATCTCGACAATTTGGGTCTCGAACAAGCCGAGTGTGCTTGGGTTAGTCAGCATCAGTGCGGCTGTGTCGCTACCGACGGCTGCCTTCAGTGCTTCAAGATCGACCATTCCTTTATCTGTGGAAGGGATCGTGATCGTTTCAAGTCCTGCTGCTGAGGCACTAGCAGGATTGGTTCCGTGCGAGGAATCCGGCACGATAACCTTAGTACGCGTCTCGCCGCGACTTTCATGGTAGGCGCGGATCATCATGAGGCCGGTCCATTCACCATGAGCACCTGCGGCAGGCTGTAAGGATACTGCATCCATGCCCGTCAGCGCGGACAGATCATTTTGTAGGGTATACATTAATTCCAGTGCGCCTTGAATACTTTCTTCTGGTTGGTAGGGATGAATTTTGGCGAAGCCGGAGAAGCGGGCAACATCTTCGTTAATCTTCGGATTGTATTTCATCGTGCATGAACCGAGAGGATAGAAGCCATTGTCTACACCAAAGTTGCGACGTGAAAGAGAAGTGTAGTGGCGAATGACATCCACTTCCGATACTTCTGGAAGTACGACGGGTTCGCTACGGAGTAAATCCGATGGAATTAGGGATTCCAAGGTTTCTTCCTGCGGCACATCGCATAGTGGCAAAGAATAGGCCGAACGGCCCGGACGGCTTAATTCAAAAATTAGACTTTGCTCCGGTTTCATAAACAGCCCTCCAGTGTGCTAGCGAATTGGTCGATTTCGGTTTTGCTTCTTTTTTCCGTTACGGCAACCAGCATTTGTCCAGCAAGTTCAGGATAATCACGACCCAGATCATAACCCCCAAGATAACCTTCCTTCAGCAGCTTCAAATTAATAGAGGCCACACTGCTGCCTTCAGGAAGCTTCACGACAAATTCGTTAAAGAATGGGGAGGAGAAGGCAAGTTCAGCACCTGTTAGTCCGCTGAGTTTATTAGCAGCGTAATGGCTTTTGCGAATATTTAGCTCGCCTACTTCACGCATGCCTTCTTTGCCCATAACGGACAAGTAGACGGATGCGCAGAGGGCCAGCAGCGCCTGATTGGAGCAGATATTCGATGTCGCTTTTTCACGACGAATATGCTGCTCACGCGCTTGAAGTGTAAGAACGAAGCCACGTTTACCGTTACGGTCTACCGTTTGGCCAACGATCCGGCCTGGCATGCGGCGCATCAGGTGATCAGCTACGGCAAAGAATCCGCAAGTTGGACCCCCGAGAGAAGCTGGAATACCGAGTGGCTGAGCATCACCCACTACGATGTCGGCTCCAAGTTTGCCCGGAGTTTCAAGTACACCAAGAGCTATTGGGTTCGCGCTGACTACAAGAAGACCTTTAACCGCGTGAATCAGCGGCTCAACCGAGCGAAGATCCTCGATGCTGCCGAAGAAGTTAGGCGATTGAATAAGCACTGCGGCAGTATCTTCATCGATAGCTTCAGCAAGTTTAGCTTGATCGGTAAGACCGTCTTTATAGTCAATCTCCACCACCTCCAGACCCCAAGCATTAGCCGAAGTACGTAGCACTTGGCGAGCCTCAGGATGAACGGTACGGGAGACGATTAATTTTTTGCGTTTGGTAGCGCCAGCCGCGAGAACCGCTGCTTCGGATAAAGCTGTAGCGCCATCATACATACTGGCATTGGCAACTTTCATACCGGTTAGTTCGCAAATGTAGGATTGGAATTCGAAGATCGCTTGCAGCTCACCTTGGCTGATCTCCGGTTGATAAGGAGTGTAGGCAGTGTAGAATTCAGAACGGGAAATGACATGGTTGATGACCACAGGGATGTGATGATCGTATAATCCGGCGCCGAGGAAGCTGGCGTGAGAATCAAAGTCGGCATTTTGGTCAGTCAAACCTTTCATGTGGCGCAGCAGGGCGTATTCATCGAGTGGTTCAGACATCGGCATAGTGCCTTGGTAACGTACCGCTTCAGGAATATCGGAGAACAGCTCATCTATAGACTGAATCCCGACGGCCTCCATCATCTCTACGCGGTCCTGTTCTGTCATGGGCAGATAACGGTGCTTCATTAAGGTTTCACTCCTTGGCTTTTTTAAAATATAAGAAAGTACAATTTTCACGCTATACTTTATCCTTCTATTTCTCGCTTAAAAGCTCACCGTCCTTATATGGACGCTAAAGGCGTTTATACTTGTAAAAAGGGGCCTTAATCACTACAGCCTTAAGCTGCTTACCGCGTATCTCCACGTAAACCTCTGTGCCTATTTCACTGTAAGCAGCATCAATCAAAGCCAACCCCAGGTTCCGTTTCAGCGTAGGGGACTGTGTTCCGGTTGTGACCTCACCAATCTTAACCCCATCTGCCCAAACAGGATAATGGGAGCGTGGAATGCCTCGATCAATCATTTCTAGGCCGACAAGGCGACGGGGAATCCCAGCTTCTTTTTGCTGTATTAGTGCATCGCGTCCGATAAAGTCTATTTTGTCCAGCTTCACGAAGAACTGTACTCCTGCTTCAAGCGGGGTGATGTCAGCGGATAGCTCCTGACCGTACAGTGGTAATTTTGCCTCAAAACGCAGGGTATCCCGTGCACCCAGTCCAGCAGGTGTTAATCCGTGAGGCGCGCCTGCAGCAAGCAGTCCGTTCCATAACGTTTCTGCACCTTCCAGCGAAGCGTAGATCTCGAAGCCATCTTCACCGGTATAACCCGTACGGGAGATAAGTACCTCTACACCGCAAACGGTGGCGCGTTCGATGAAATGGAAAGGCTTGAGTGTTGAAATAGGAGCATCAGTAACTTCCGCGAGAATGGTCTCTGCCAGAGGACCCTGCAAGGCGAGCAAAAGCGTCTCGTCAGAGACATTAGTGAGCGTGACTTCGCCGAATTCAGAGGTCAAATGCTCTTGCAGCCACTGGAAGTCTTTGTCGATGTTGGAGGCATTAACGACGAGCATATAATGCCCTTCGCTTAGGCGATACACGAGTAGATCGTCGACAACTCCGCCATTTGGATAACAGAGCAGTGTATATTGTGCCGCACCATCCGTGAGACGGCTGACATCATTGGTTGTCATTTTTTGCAAAAAGGCTTCTGCACCGCTCCCAATCACCATGAATTCACCCATATGCGAGACATCGAACAGCCCAGCCTGCTGGCGAACGGCTTCATGCTCTTTTACGATACCTGTAAACTGTACTGGCAGCTCCCAGCCACCGAAGTCAATGCATCTGGATTCCGCATAAGCGGAATAGAGATCATAAAAAGGTGTTCTTCTCAAAGCATCCATGTCGTCACTCCCCTTGATCTGATTACATACGAAAAAAGGACAGGCAGAAGCAATCATGCATAAATGCACAAATCGCTTTCTGCTCTGTCCTTTGTACCTGAGAGTTACCCTGCCGTAACTAGCTTGCAGGTTTCCCCGTTGGTGATCTGACGCATCTAGCCTTGCGTCTGATGCTCTCCAGAGATACGTCCGACAAAGGTCCTTTTGCCTGAGAGATTCACCCCTGTTAGGGCTTACTCCTTCGGCGCCGTCTTCAAGTGAGACAGTCTCTCCCTATGCCATCATCCGCAATTATATTTCTTCGAGAAACGGTTATTGTCTATAAAAAGACGACAACGTCATTTCTTCTTGTATGTCTCCATTAAACGGGTATAGTCGGGCGCTGTCAACAAGAAAACGTCGAAAAAATGACAAATTTAAATTTCCTGTTAGTAATATTGACATTGTGAGCCGGGATAACTTAGGCTATAACTAAATTTAGAACTCCAAATTGGAAATGAGGCGGCTTGAAATGAGTGAAGTATTAGACAACCTTCTTTACAGCGAAGAGCATGAATGGGCACAGCAAGTAGAAGGGCGAGTAGTACGTGTTGGGATTACGGACCATGCTCAGCATTTATTAGGCGACATCGTATTTGTTGAGTTTCCTGAGGTAGGATCGACCATTTCAGCCGGTGACAGCGTAGGCAGTATCGAATCCGTTAAGACGGTATCGGAGTTGTATTCGCCCGTCTCTGGGACGGTTACCAAGGTGAATGATGGATTAGAAGCTAGTCCGGAGCTTATCAATGATCAGCCGTATGGCGGGGGTTGGATTTTTGAGATTGAAGTTGATGGAGAGTATGCTGATGCTGTAAAAGGTCTGTTAGATGCAGCTGGTTATAGCGCGTTAGTTGCTGAATAATTGGAAATCGGGGACGGAAAATAGTCTGATCAAGTGTGATATTTTTAGCAGCAAGTTTCTGTGATTCGGGGACTTGCTGTTTGTGTTTCTTATGTAGATTGTGCGAGTATTCGTAAACCCAATCGAGTGGTTTGAGGGTCTAGTGGAGTATGGAATTAGGGAAAACCTCCCTCATTTTAGACGATTATAGCGTGAGAGTTAGGGTTTTAGGAAATTCCTCCCTAATCATCTCGGTAAAACCACTATTTCAGACTAAAAAGAGTAATAATCAGGGGGGAATTCCCTCATTCCGCGATTGGATACGATAATAGGTGAATAATCAGGGAGGTTTTCGCTAATTAAATTGGATGAAGCCCCTTGTAAGCTCAATGTGGTAATTGCAAAGGCCCCTGCCGCCGAACTTAGCTCTGAGCGCAAGCAACTATATTTTATTCCACCTCTTGAAGCTGTCGAAGTACAATGATCTCTACGCGTCGATTTTTCTGTTTGCCTGCTACCGTAGTATTATCTGCTGTTGGTCGGGTATCGGCATAACCTGCATATTGAAAAGTGTCCGGGTTCAGTCCTTCATTATCTAAGAAAAAGCGCAGCACAGAAAGCGCACGAGCACCCGATAGCTCCCAATTGTCGTTATAACGTGAAGCTGATGACACTGGTGTATTATCCGTATGTCCTTCAATGCTGATCGTTGCTCCGATATCTTTGAATAAGCCAGACAACTGCTGAAGAGCAGGAAGGGCTGGTGACTTCACATCTGCTTTACCCACATCAAAAAGAAAACGGTCGCTGAGCGTGATTTCTATGCCCTGCGGTTTGTCGGCTACAAATATTTGTTCACCGAGATTATTCTCCTCCACATAGTGGGTGATCACACCCATTAACTCAGCAAGCTTCGCCTCTTGTTCTCGAAAAGCCAACTCCCGTGCTGAAGGTGTTTCATTCTCCGTTTGTTCATCAGAACCGTCATTTGGTTTTGCAGTTGCGTTCGCATTCCCATCTGTACTCTCTGGTTTGTTGTCAGGGGTCTTTCCAGCATCTAAAATACCATCCCCGCCTTCAAGAACAGTGCTGCTCGACTTGAAAGTCTGGGATAAAGAGCCGGTAACGATATTATATTTGTCAGTGTCCAGGCTGCTCATCGCATACAATATAACGAAAAATATAAGTAAAAGCGTAATTAGATCTGCGTAAGTAATCATCCAACGATCACGGCTTTCTCGATTCTCTACCCGCCGTTTGCGCCGGTCTCTTTGTCTCATATAAAACCTCTTGCTTCTGCACGGTCATCTGTGGTGGTGTCTGAAATGAAGGAGTTCAGTTTTTTACGCACCAGCAACGGATGATCCCCGTTTTGTAGAGAAAGAATGCCTACTAGCAGCATCTCCATGCTATGCAGCTCACTTTGGCTGCGGGATTTGATTTTGGAAGCAATGGGTAAAAATATTAGATTAGCGATGGCTACTCCGTACAGTGTTGCAGTGAACGCTACTGCGATAGAGGTACCTAGATTTGATGGGTCTGTAAGGTTGCCCAGTACCCTAATGAGTCCCATAACTGTACCGATGATCCCCATCGTTGGAGCATATCCGCCAGCGGCTTCAAAAATCTTGGCGTAGCTTTCATGCTTCAATTCTTTCGCATCCATTTCCAATTCCAAAATCTGTCTTACCTGCTCAGGGTCAGTGCCATCGACGATAAGCAGCAGTCCTTCACGGGTAAAAGGATCAGGATGTACCTCCGCTTGTTTTTCGAGCATTAAAACGCCGCCACGGCGGGCCACTGTGGCCATTGCGATGAGCTCTTCTGCCTTCTCTTCATCACGTTCAGGATTGCGGCCAAAAGCCATGCGCAGAGCGGTGGGAATGGAGCGTAGCTTAGCTGCCGGGAAGCTGATCATTACGGCGGCAATCGTACCTCCAAATACAATCAAAGCTGCATTAAGCTGCAGCAGTCCGGAAAGGCTTCCGCCTTCCCAGAGGTAGCCGCCGATTAGCGCAGCCAGTCCGGCCACTAGGCCGATTATTGCGGTAATATCCATGCTTCAAGCTCCTAACATTTCTGTGTATTATGGTTTGCATCGATCTAAGCAACACTGTATAATGAACGGGAACACATATTCTTATCTTCCATATTTTTTACTATCGTATGGAGAGAGAAGATTCAGACAACAATTATAATATATTAATCTAGTTTAGACGATAGAGGGGAGACGGGCAAATGAGTGATATTGTCGTCAGTACGAAGACTTTTGAATTGGAGTCCGAGTATACACCCCAGGGCGATCAGCCTCATGCCATAGATGAATTACTACAAGGCATCCGGCAGGGTAAGAAGCACCAGACGCTGCTGGGAGCGACAGGTACAGGGAAGACCTTTACTGTCGCGCAAGTTATTTCCAAATTAAATCGCCCCACGCTGGTTATTGCGCATAACAAGACACTGGCTGCCCAGCTGGCAAGTGAGTTTAAGGAGTTTTTCCCGAATAATTCGGTAGACTATTTCGTCAGCTACTACGACTATTACCAACCAGAGGCGTACATTCCCTCCTCCGATACTTATATTGAGAAAGATTCCAGCATTAACGAAGAGATTGATAAACTTCGCCACTCCGCGACAAGCTCCTTGTTCGAACGGCGTGACGTTATTATTGTAGCGAGTGTGTCTTGTATTTACGGTCTCGGTTCACCAATGGAATACGGAAGCTTGCTGTTGTCCTTGCGGGTTGGGATGGAGAAGCCGCGCAATGAGATTCTGAGCAGACTGGTGGATATTCAATACCAGCGCAATGATATCAATTTTGTACGCGGAACATTCCGTGTACGTGGTGATGTGGTTGAAATCTTCCCGGCATCTCAGGGTGAACATGCGATTCGCGTTGAATTGTTTGGCGATGAGATTGAGCGGATCACTGAAATTGATGTTTTAACGGGTGAATTGATCGGTGAACGCGACCATGTCGCCATTTTTCCGGCTTCTCACTTTGTTACCAAGGAAGAAACGATGCGTGTAGCAATAGTCAATATTGAACGGGAGCTGGAAGAGCGGCTGACCGTGCTTCGTGACGCAGGCAAGCTTCTGGAAGCGCAACGTCTGGAACAACGGACACGTTACGACATTGAGATGATGAAGGAAGTGGGTTTCTGTTCGGGGATTGAGAACTATTCCGGGCCACTAACCTTCAGGGAGCCAGGAGCAACTCCATATACGTTAATGGATTATTTTCCTGATGATATGTTAATTGTCGTAGATGAATCCCATGTTACCCTTCCGCAAATTCGGGCGATGTATAACGGTGACCGGGCGCGTAAGACAGTGTTGGTAGAGCATGGTTTCCGTCTGCCTTCTGCGCTGGATAACCGTCCGCTTCAGTTCGAAGAGTTCGAAGATAAAGTGAACCAGATCATTTACGTTTCTGCGACACCTGGACCTTATGAAATGGAACACTGCGAAACTATGGTGCAGCAGATTATCCGTCCGACTGGGCTATTGGATCCAATCATTGAGGTTCGTCCTACAGAAGGCCAGATCGATGATCTGATTAGCGAAATCCGTGACCGGGTCGAACGTGATGAACGTGTACTCGTTACCACTTTGACGAAGAAGATGTCGGAGGATCTGACAGACTACTTTAAGGAAATCGGTATTAAGGTTCGTTATATGCACTCTGACATCAAAACACTGGAACGGATGGCGATCTTGCGGGATCTTCGTCTCGGTACGTTCCATGTCCTGGTAGGGATTAACCTCCTGAGAGAAGGTCTCGACTTACCGGAGGTATCTTTAGTTGCAATTCTCGATGCCGATAAAGAAGGGTTCCTTCGTTCCGAACGTTCACTAATTCAGACGATTGGCCGTGCGGCTCGTAACTCTGAGGGTCGTGTAATCATGTATGGTGATCGGATCACTGATTCGATGGAGAAAGCGATGAGCGAAACATCGCGCCGTCGCGCCATTCAGATTGCTCATAATGAGAAACATGGCATTACCCCAACCACCATTAATAAAAAAGTGCGTGACATCATCGAGGCGACGAAGGTTGCTGAGTCTAAAGCCGATTATCTCACAGGTGTTGGTGGCAAGATGAATAAGAAAGAAAAACAAAGTCTGATCCAACGTCTGGAAGCTGAAATGAAGGACGCTGCCAAGAACCTGCAATTCGAACGCGCGGCAGAGCTGCGCGACGCATTGCTGGAGCTTCGGGCTGAGTAACAAACCATTAATGCATCACCGATATTTAAAATAGGTATTGAACGGTGCTGTCCTAGACCGTTCTTTTTGAATCAATAGAGGGCCGCGTATCCAGTAATGTTTATGGCACTTAAACGTATCCCGCAGGGACAGCGCCCGCAATGTACTTGGCACTTACGCGTATCCCGTAGGACAGCACCAGGCAATGTACTTGGTACTTATGCGTATCCCGCAGGGACAGCACCATGCAACGTCTATGACAGTTGCTTGTACCTGCTTTTAGGTAGTGCGAGAATGTCCAAGCGGTCCCGCAGGGATAAGCGCTCTGAGCATTATAGTCACTAAGTTACGTCCCACCATACTCCTTCTCCAGAAAATGCGGGTGTCCAGAGGGTGCAACCCTTGGGGCCCTCCCTTGGAAGAGAGGGTTTGGGAGGGATCGAAAGGCTTTGAAAAGGCTTTGAGAATATTTTGAAATAAAGTTGAAATAGTTTTTTTAAAAGGAGAGGTTCCGTTGGCGAACGAAAATATTGTAATTAAAGGCGCGAGGGCGCACAATCTCAAAAACATCGATGTGACGATTCCACGTGACCGTTTCGTCGTGCTGACGGGACTTAGCGGCTCAGGTAAATCGTCGCTTGCATTTGATACGATTTATGCTGAAGGACAACGGCGTTATGTTGAATCTTTGTCGGCTTATGCACGTCAGTTTTTGGGACAAATGGAGAAACCAGATGTGGATTCAATTGATGGTTTGTCCCCGGCGATATCTATAGATCAGAAGACAACAAGCCGGAACCCACGCTCCACGGTAGGTACAGTTACGGAGATTTATGACTATTTGCGGTTGCTCTTTGCACGTATTGGTCATCCCCATTGCCCAGAGCATGGTATTGAGATTACCTCCCAGACCGTTGAACAGATGGTAGACCGGATTATGCAGTATCCCGAGAAAACTCGGTTGCAGATCCTGGCGCCAATCATTTCAGGACGTAAAGGTGAGCATAAAGGGCTCTTCACAGATATCTCCAAGCAAGGCTTCGTACGTGTGCGTGTGGACGGGGAGCTAAGAGATCTGTCTGAGGATATTGAACTAGAAAAGAATAAAAAACATACAATAGAAGTTGTGGTAGACCGGATCGTTGTTAAAGACGATGTGGAGACCCGACTGACGGATTCACTGGAGACGGCGCTTAAGCTTTCGGGCGGTAAAATCCTTGTGGATATCATCGGCCAGGAAGAGCTGCTTTTCAGTTCTAACTTTGCTTGTCCAATTTGTGGTTTTAGTATTGAAGAGTTGGCACCACGGATGTTCTCTTTCAACAGTCCGTTTGGAGCTTGTACAGAGTGTGATGGACTTGGCATGAAGATGGTGGTCGATCCAGACCTGCTTATTCCTGATGCTGAGAAATCCATCGAAGAAGGTGCTTTTTTAGCTTGGACTGGAAGTACTTCTAATTACTATCCGCAATTCCTGAAGTCGGTTTGTGAACACTTTAAAATTCCACAGAACGTTCCGGTAAGCAGTCTGACACCTGATCATATGAATAAATTACTGAACGGTACAGGCAGTGAGAAGGTCCGCTTCCGTTATGAAAATGATTTCGGTCAAAAGAAAGATGCGATGGTTGCTTTTGAAGGGATTATACCTAACCTAGAGCGGCGTTACCGTGAAACTGCTTCGGATGGTATTCGTGAATTTATCGAAGGATTTATGAGTGCTAAGCCATGTCATGTATGTAAAGGTAAACGTCTGAAAAAAGAAATATTAGCTGTGACTATCAATGATCATAATATTTCTGATGTTACGGACCTTTCAATAGGAGACTGCCAGCATTGGTTTGAAGAGATAAAATTGAGCGAAAAAGAAACAGCCATCGCCAATCTCATTCTAAAAGAGATCTGCAATCGGCTTGGATTCCTTGTGAATGTAGGCTTGGATTATTTGACGCTTAGCCGTGCAGCGGGTTCGCTTTCCGGTGGTGAGGCGCAGCGTATTCGGTTGGCTACTCAGATTGGTTCAAGTCTCATGGGTGTATTATACATTCTGGATGAGCCAAGTATTGGCTTGCATCAACGGGACAATGATCGTCTGATCTCTACGCTTGCGCATATGCGCGATTTAGGCAACACGCTAATTGTTGTAGAGCATGATGAAGATACGATGATGGCAGCGGATTATATTATTGATATTGGTCCGGGCGCAGGTATTCATGGTGGACAAGTTATGGCTCAAGGGACGCCAGAAGAGATTATGAAAGATCCAAATTCATTAACGGGTGAATATTTAAGCGGACGTAAATTTATTCCGGTTACCGCTAAACGCCGTCCTACCGATGATCGATGGGTAGAAATACGTGGTGCTAAAGAGAATAACCTGAAAAATGTGAATGTGAAGATTCCATTAGGTGTATTTACAGCGGTGACAGGTGTATCGGGTTCCGGTAAATCCTCGCTTATCAACGAGATTCTTTACAAGAGTCTGGCACGGCAGCTGAATAAGGCTGTGAAGGTGCGTCCTGGTCAGCATAAAGAAATTCGTGGACTAGAAAATCTCGATAAGGTTATTGAAATCGATCAGTCACCAATCGGGCGGACACCGCGCTCCAACCCAGCAACTTATACAGGTGTATTCGATGACATCCGTGACCTATTCTCCAAGACAAATGAGGCTAAGGTACGTGGTTTCCAAAAGGGACGCTTCAGCTTTAACGTAAAAGGCGGACGTTGTGAAGCTTGCCGTGGAGACGGGATCATTAAGATTGAGATGCACTTCTTGCCGGACGTATACGTCCCTTGCGAAGTATGTAAAGGCAAACGGTATAACCGGGAAACACTAGAAGTGAAATATAAAGGCAAAAACATTTCAGATGTGTTAGAGATGACGGTAGAGGACGCAACAGAGTTTTTTGTAAATATCCCGCGTATCCATCGTAAAATGCAAACACTGATGGATGTAGGACTTGGTTATATTAAGATTGGTCAACCGGGAACCACTTTATCCGGTGGTGAAGCACAGCGGGTAAAATTGGCTTCTGAGCTCTACCGTCGCAGCACGGGTAAAACACTTTATATTTTGGATGAGCCTACGACAGGTCTGCATGTAGATGACATTGGTCGTCTGCTTGAGGTATTGCATCGTTTGGTGGATTCCGGAGAATCGGTTCTTGTTATTGAACATAATCTGGATGTAATCAAGACAGCGGATTATATCATCGATATGGGACCGGAAGGTGGTAGCGGCGGTGGTACCGTCCTGGCAACAGGAACACCGGAGAAGATCATTACTGTCACAGAGTCTTACACAGGTAAATATCTGAAGCCGGTTCTGATTCGTGATACAGAGCGGACCGAAGCGCTTATGCTTGAGACGGCGGAAACCAAATAAACAGTAAGTAATATAACCTATGTATAATAAGGCCTCGGCATCATGCCGGGGCTTTTATTGTAGGTTGTAAGCAATAATTTCTTGAAGGGAAACATCTGACAACTAACAGCTAATAGCTAACCTCGTCCTCTAGAATGGAGTCAAAGCCACTTAAGGCGTTGTAGGATTATCTGGTAATTGTGCGAAAGATGGCTCATAGATATATGATGTGATATTTCTAGCAAAAGTTATACGAATTCTATAGAAAAAATGGATTTAATAATAGGCAAGGTAGGCATATGTAGGACATGTTCGTAGTAAGATTCAATGAGGAGTATTCTGTTGATAGGGTTAACAAGTAATTGATTAACGTTAGGGCCAAAAGTTCCTTGAAAACCGAATAATTAATCATCATATCACTCTATCAAATAACTGTTTGTTAGATTAGGGAAAACCTCCCTGAAAATCCGAGTTTTTAGATCATATAAGGTAAAATCCGGGAAAATCTCCCCAATTATCGGGTGAATTTACTCATATACCCGGTTTTCTAATGATTTTTAGGGAGGAATTCCCTGATAACCACAAAATGAACTGTTAATCGGACAATTTTAGGGAGAATTTCCCTAATTCTTTAAAAACCTAAATTTTGAGCTCAGAATGTTAAGTTCTAAGTTCTGTATTTCAATTTTAATTTCAATTCACTGCTCAATTTATCTTATCTCTATAGCGGTTAACGGACTTTCTATTGTAACCTTCATGACGATAGAGTTGATTGGACTCACAGCACTTTCACTAAGCCACCCCAATTGTCAGTGATCAATCTCATCGTTATTACGGATTTTGCAGGGATAAAATATATTTTTTGCGACAAATACATAATTTTTCTACAAAACCTATTGCATCGCCCAAATGGTAGCGATAACATAGAAGGTGATATGGGGATTACTGGATCTTGCTTGACAACATTTTTGAGGAGGTAAGGTTATGCTGCTTGCAGAAGTTGCCGCGCAAGGACCGTCTAAATTTCATACCTTTGATGTGTTTATGATTTTATTTACCATCTTGATTTTGGTCGGGGTTGTTCGACTATTGAAAGCTCCCCAGAAGAACAAATTTGCCATTGGTTTTGGAGCCGTTAGCTTGCTGGTTTTTGTGATCTCTGACTATGCCATGGTGATGCATTGGTTAAGTTAATGAAAGAACTAAATTGAACAGCTTTGCACCGAAAGACTCCTTTAACGCCATGGGCGCATTGAAGGCGTCTTTTTTCAAATTATATAATGTTAAATTTATCCATTAGCAAAGAGAGGGTCTGGTGAGGAATGAGGAGTATTGGGGAGAAGCTGGTGAAGAAAGGATTGGGTCTATTACTGTGCGGCGTAGTGCTGTCGGGAGTATGGAGTCAGTCGGTATTTGCTTTTGATAGTACTAGTAAGGTGGTTAGTAAAGCAGCGGCAGAAGATCCGATACCTGGAATTATTAAAAGTATCACTCCTTCTGTTGTGGGCATTATCGGCAAAGATGAGAGTGGCGGGAATAGTGGCCTGGATGATCGGTACAATCTGACGCATGGCTCCGGCATCATTGTGAAATCGAACGGATGGATTATAACCAATGCTCATGTAATCAAGGATCTGCAAAATGCCATAGTAGTCACTTCGGACTCCAAAACCTACAGCGTTAAAGAAACATATCTGGATGAAGTTAGTGATCTGGCGCTGATCAAAATCAATGCCACCCATTTAAAGCCCGCCAAGTTTATACCAGCGAATAGCAAAACAGTGGTTGGGGAGAAGGTTATTGCTATCGGAACACCGATTAGCTTTTCTCTACGAAATTCAGCGACTGTAGGCGTTATAAGTGGTCTTAACCGTGAGGTAGATGCGGCTTATCGTCTTATCCAGAGTGACACAGCGATTAATCCCGGAAATAGCGGAGGGCCGCTAGTAAATATGAAAGGTGAGGTGCTGGGAATCAACAGCCTGAAATACTCAGCGGTGGGTGTGGAAAATATGGGGTTTTCGATTCCAGCGAATACTGTGCAGTATATTATGAACCAGCTTTTAAAATATGGTGAGGTCCAGCATCCGAGTCTGGGGCTAGAGCTGGAGGCAAGCTGGTCTACGGTTGTGGGATTGCCAACGCTGGACCCGCTGTCCGTCACGAAGGTGGTGTCTTCAGAAGCACTCAAGTCAGGGATTGCTGAAGAGGACGTCTTATATAGCATCGACGGGCATCGTGTGGTCTCACTAGTTGATATTAATGAATTGTTCAAAAGCTACCTGCCGGGAGCAACTGTGCGGCTGGTTATGCAAAGCGATGGGGATATCGTCGTCCGTAAACTCGTGCTCACTCAAGGTGATCCGTTGTTAAGCGGAGATGATTATGAAACGGATGAGGACGAGCACGCGGAAGAGTGATTAGAAAACTGGAGAGGGGGACGGTAAATGGGCTTTAAAATTTTAAGACAAGGATTTTTTGCGATGCTGGCCTTATTACTGCTATTTTCTATATTACCCATACAAACAGCATTAGCTTCACAAGGAGATAAGCTACAGCTGAGTCTAAAAGTTGGTAGTACTTCAGCTACGGTGAATGGTAAGAAGGTGGTTATCGAGCGGCCTTATACGGAGAACGGAACGGTTATGGTCCCGCTTGGGGTTTTTAAAAAGACGTTTGGCAGCACTGTTTCCTTAGAGCAGAACAATGTGGTAAAAGTAACCTATGGTGCTCATTCAGGGGCGATGACGATTGGGAGCGATATCGCTTGGAAGGATGGAATCAAAGTTAAACTGGGTTCAGCGCCCAGGATGGTTTCAGATGTGCTGATGGTACCGCTTCGCTTTGTAGCTGATGTGTTAGGTGCGACACTCTCTCAAGGGAGTGGGGGTGAGCTTATGGTTACCCTAGTTCCTGTAGACAACGAAGAAGATACGCCAGAGGATACTGGGATTGACAGCGATGTTGGTAAGACTCAAATTGGAAACAGCTATTTTCAATGGACACTGAATTATCCCTCTGGGCTGATCGCTGGAAATAGCGGTGGGGATGAAAGTGTGGCTACCTTTTCAAGTGCGGACAATCTATATTATGTGGAGATTCATGTAAGTGACCAGGCGGTTGCGGTAGATGCGGAAGGGCTGCTGGAACAGCTGGTTCGGGAGGTCGAGGCAGGTGGGGAGTTGATATTGGATCGGGAGTCGTTCCCCAAAGCCGCGATACCTTATGCTAGATTGATCAGTAAAGATTCCAGTGGAGCGCTCTGGGAAAGTAGACTGTTATATGCTGAAGGTCGACTCTACGAGATTTATTTGACGGATAACAAAGCAGTTAATTATAAAGATTTTGCTAAATACACAGGATTACTTAACTCTTTCCAGCCTTCTTTTGATACTAAAAACAAAAAAATCCGTGATCTTTCTATGGTCAAAAATGGATTGCGTGACGCGTACAATGAGGACTATGGGATTTCGCTACAGGTTCCCGCAGATTGGAGTAAGGATGACCAGCATCTCTATTACGAGAGTAAGCAGGGAAGTCATCTGAGTGTGGCAGTTACCTCGGCACCTGCTGGTTCTACACTAGAGAGCTGGGCTGAAGATCTGAAAATGAAAACTAAAGAAAACTTTGTAGCGGATGCTTATATTCTGAAAGACAGCAACAAGTCGGAGATCTCGGGCGTATCCGCACAAATTAATGAGCTACAGCTAAATTACGGAAACGGTGTTACTACAGAATATCAAGCTCTCATACTCAAAAATGGGTATCGTTATTATTTTGAATATGTAACAGCTGCTGGGCAAGATGACGATAAGGCAAAATTCAAAGCCATCATATCCTCTATTGACATTGATTTTGATCTGCTGAAGGAGAACTTCGGGCGACTCGCTAGTGATGATTATAAGACGCTCAAAAATAAGACATTAACCAAAGTATCCAAAACCTACGGTTATGCCATTGATATTCCAAGTTTATGGACACCTTATCAGGATATTTTTGAGACACAGTCGATTGAATATCGCTTCAGCGGAGGACGTCTACAGATCAACTCAAAATCCGAGGGTTCAGTAGATTATACAGTTAATGTTCTCAAAGATGCTTATCAAAATAAAAATAATGATCCCAAAGGCCCTCGTATAGAAAGTGTAGTGGAGTCTACCTTTGCGGATGTCCCTGCTACGATCATAACTGCACATCAAATCAAAAATGGTATCCCTCTTCGCAGCAAGCAGGTTGTGTTTGGTAAAAATGATGTGGTCTACATGATTACCGTTACGCTGAATGATGCCAATGCCACTGCAGAACAGCAGGCTCTATTAGACAAGACGTTACAATCGTTTCGGTTTACAGGCAGCAAGTAGTTAAAAGAGTACCAATGTCGTAGCTGACACACGAATAGAAGCGTATAATTCAATCAGACGAAGAACGTCCCAGTTGCCGATTTGGCTTGGAGCGTTCTTTTTTTGTATAAAGAGGGAAAAGGGATTGGACCCAATGTTATCTTAGTTGGGCATAATGTGAATAACTAAAGGGTGGATTAGTGTATTCGATTTGATACAACATTCTATTGTATGTCACGATATTCCTAGTGAATTGTTGTAAATGTTGCAACTTTTTGTGCCAGTTGTCGATACTAGAGTGTGAGAATGATGCATTATGTACAACATTTAGTTGTCGAAGCGCTGAATTGGGCAATAAAGTTGCATGTTCTACAACATTCACGGAGTAAAGAGCAATAAGCAAGAAGTCAGCTTCCTGACAGCATTATGACTTTTATTCTATATAAATGTTGGTAAACGCATGGCGCTCAAGTGTGATATTTGATACAATTATCAAGTTAATCAACTAGAAATGACCCGTCAAATGGCGGTTTGGGAGGATATAAATGAAAGAGCAACAAATACGCAGAGAAGACGTGGAGCTATTGGCACCCGCAGGTGATTGGGACTGCATGCGTGCAGCGGTAGCAAACGGAGCGGATGCTATCTTTTTTGGCGTAGAGAAGTTTAATGCACGGGCCAGAGCGAACAACTTTCGCATGGACGAGCTGTCGGAAATTATGGCGTTTTTGCATAGCTATGGTGTGAAGGGCTTTTTGACCTTTAATATACTGGTTTTTGAAAATGAATTGTCTGATGCAAAAGAACTGATTGATGCATGCGTGGATGCTGGCGTGGACGCAGTAATTGTACAAGATTTAGGTTTGGTCAAAATGATCCGCGAAATCTCACCGGATTTCCCGATTCACGGATCGACACAGATGACCATTACTTCGCCGGAAGCGGTCGAGTTTACTAAACCTTTTAGTTTGGAACGTGTGGTATTAGGTCGTGAGAACAATCTGAAACAAATTCGTACGATCGGGGAGCAAGCCCGCCTGCCGATGGAAGTATTCGTACACGGTGCTTTATGTGTTTCCTACTCCGGTCAATGTCTGACCTCTGAAATGTGGGGCGGACGTTCTGCCAACCGCGGTGAATGTGCTCAGGCTTGTCGCCTGCCTTATGATCTGATGGTGGATGGTGAGGTAAAACCTATGGGAGACGTAACTTATTTGCTCTCTCCTAAGGACCTGGCAGCAATTGATCTAATGCCTGAGCTGATCGAGGCGGGTGTGACTTCTTTTAAAATCGAAGGTCGCCTCAAAAGCCCGGAATATGTAGCGAATGTAGTTAGTAAGTATCGTAAAGCGATTGATCGGTATTTTGAAGGCGATCTGTCTAAACCTTCGAAGGAGGAGGTACGTGAGCTGCAACAAAGCTTCTCCCGCGGGTTTACACATGGTTTCCTGGATGGAACGAACAATAAGAAACTGGTAGACGGGACTTTCCCAAAAAGCCGTGGTGTATATTTGGGGACTGTTGAGCAAATTCTGCGTGACGGAGTGGTCTGCCGTATTCATGCACCGCTTAAGCGTGGGGACGGAATTGTTTTTGACGCTGGGGATCCGACGAAAAAAGAAGAAGGCGGTCGTGTCTACGACCTTCGTCGTAAAGGTGTGAAGCTGGAAGGCGAAGCCGGAGAAGGTTGGATCATCGACATCGTAGCCGGTCGTAATGATGTAGATCTTCGTCGTCTAAATGTCGGTGACCGCATTTGGAAGACAAATGACCCTGCGTTAGATAAGGCGCTGCGCCAGACTTATGAAACCGAAAAGCCGTACCGGGTATTTCCGGTACATGTTAGAGTGCAAGGCTGCGTCGGCGAGAAGCTGACGACTTGGTGGACGGACATTCAGAAGAACGTTACCGTCCGTGTGGACTCGGAGCTCGCGCTGGAAGCCGCGCAAAAGCGTCCGATGGATACCGCGCTGCTGGAAGAACAATTCGGCCGCCTGGGCGGGACCGTGTTCCAGCTTGACGCGTTGGAGTCGCATCTGCAAGGCGAAGTCATCGTCCCTATGCGCGAGCTGAACAGCATCCGCCGCCAAGCGGTGGAGCTGCTTGCGGGCGAGCGCCCGAAACCGCCCGTCTACGTGAAACGGGCGATCGAGGTTTACGGCGACGCCACCCGCAGGGGTGTCGCTCCGGAGCGCGCTGGTGAAGCGGAGCTCACCGCGCTGTGCCGCAGCCTGCCGCAGGTGCAGGCTGCGCTCGAGGCCGGCGTGAGAAACATCTACGCCGACTTCGAGTTTATCAAGCAGTTCCCGGCAGCGGTAGATGCGGTACGGGCTGCAGGGGCCAGCATAGCGCTGGCCACGCCGCGCATTCATATGCCGGGCGAGAACGGCTACCACGCGAATATTCTTCGCTTGCAGCCGGATGCTGTGCTCGTGCGTAATACAGGCGCGTTATATTATTATCTGCGCCGCCGCCAGGAGCAACCGGATGCTGTGCATCCACGCCTGATTGGCGATTTCTCATTGAATATCGCCAATCATAAAGCAGTGGATTTGTTCCTTGAGGCAGGCTGTGACATAGTAACGCCATCCTATGACTTGAACATTCAACAGATGGTCGATCTGCTTGAGCACAGCGATACTTCCCGGATGGAGGTCGTTATCCATCAGCATTTGCCGATGTTCCATACTGAACACTGTGTGTACTGTACCTTTATGAGTGAAGGCACTGACTATACGAACTGTGGTCGTCCTTGTGAAGAGCACCGTGCTTCTTTGCAAGACCGTATTGGAATGTCACATCCAGTTCGTGTGGATGAAGGCTGCCGTAATACCGTCTATAACGCTGTTGAGCAGTCTGGTGCGGAGTATTTGAACAATTTCCGTGACCTAGGAGTATCTTCATACCGTGTGGAGTTCTTGGAAGAGACGCCAGAGCAAGTGGCTGAGGTAATCAGCCTCTACAGCCGCGCTCTGCGTGGTGAAATCTCTGGGACGCAGGTATGGAAGAGCCTAAAGGCTACTAACCAACTTGGCGTAACGCGTGGGCAATTGGTGAACGCGAAGTAATAAGAGTTAAGAGTTAAAGATAAGGGCTAAGTAACTACCAGGTAGATGCTGGTATTGCTTAGCCCTTTTTATTAGATTTGATCTCGTCCTCATCCTAATTTGCATATACTAAATAATAGTATATTATTGGGGCAGCAAAGTATTTAAAATAGCAATTTGATTATAATTCCTACCCTCTTATTTCATTGGAATAGATATACAAATATAACAAACACTCTGACATAAATGTGCTGTAACTGCTATAATTGAAAGAAATATGCCATTTTAGGGTACTTACAGATATGTAATTGAAAAGAGTATATGATAGAAGGAGTTAATGTGATGAAGATCCGTAAAGCGATTATTCCCGCCGCAGGTCTCGGCACTCGTTTTTTACCTGCAACTAAAGCAATGCCTAAAGAAATGCTACCGATTGTAGATAAACCGACGATCCAATATATTGTTGAAGAAGCTGTTGCTTCCGGGATCGAGGATATTATTATTGTAACAGGGAAAGGTAAACGTGCGATTGAAGACCACTTTGATAACTCTTTTGAACTGGAATTTAACTTAGCAGAGAAGCAGAAGTGGGAGCTGCTTGAATCTGTTCGTAAATCTTCCGAAATGGCAGATATCCACTACATTCGTCAAAAAGAACCAAGAGGTCTCGGACATGCAATTTGGTGTGCACGTAAATTCATAGGAAACGAACCGTTTGCTGTCCTGCTAGGCGATGATATTGTTGAAGCGAATAAACCTTGTCTCAAACAGATGATAGATGTTTATGACGAGTATAAATCTTCTATCGTGGGTGTTCAGCCTGTTCCATGGGAAGAAGTATCACGGTATGGTGTTGTAGATGCTTCGCCTTTGGCAGAACGGGTATATAAAGCTAATCGTCTAGTAGAAAAGCCAAAGAGAGAAGAGGCTCCTTCTAATCTAGCAATTTTAGGACGATACATCTTAACTCCACGTATCTTCGATATGCTAGGTGAGCAGCAGGTAGGTGTAGGTGGAGAGATCCAACTTACTGATGCGATAGCACGTCTAAGCGAGGTTGAACGAATTATTGCCTATGACTTTGAAGGTAAACGTCATGATGTGGGTGAGAAAATGGGCTTTATCCAGACTACCATTCATTATGCACTTCAACACGAGGAGCTTAAAGATGACTTGCTTCGTTATATGAAAGAGCTTGTCGAGAGCGAAGCAGCTAAGGTCGGGCTATAAGTAAATCTCATATAATCTAAAAAAAGGCGCGCCGCTGTTATTACAGTGGCGCGCCTTTATGGTTTCTTTCTTTTATTAAAATTGTGAATTTGTAATGGCCTCAACTTGTGCTGCTTCCGCAGGATCAGCTGCGATCAGCGAATCGTATAGTGCCTGATCCTCGCCACCAGTTTTCGCCAGTGCAGCAAGGTACCAACGAGCAATCTCACGATTGGTTGCATCAGCGAAATCTTGGCTTAAGGCTGTTTTTAAGATGGAGGCTGCAATTTGTATCTTTCCAGACATATATTGCATTTTCCCTACCTTCAGTGTCACATCCGGAGTAAATGTCTTCGAAGGATCATTATCCGCAAGTACATGATCGTAGGCCAAAAGCCCAATAACAAAGCCAGCTTTCATGTTGTCTATTCTATCTGGATTATCTTGTTGTGCATAAGCTGCCTGCCCCAAATCAAATGAACGGCTGATGAGTGAACTGTACCAATTTATATCCCATGGAGTTTCACTGTTCATAATATCCGTGTAATTAGCATCTGAATTAAGCTTGAGAGTGGTCTTCGCCGCATCCTCTTGTCCGGATAAAAGTTGCATTTTGCCAACGTTTAAAGCAATAGTTGGCGTTACTGAGAAAGGACGCCCTTGCAGTTGTTCTGGTGGAAGAGTCTTCAGATGTTCAATCCCAGCTAGAACGTGGTTATATGCTTCTTGCACTTCATTGAAATACTCTTGTTTCTTTGTCTCATCCTTTTGATTAAGTGCTTGCTGACCTAAGGCAAAGGAACGGCTGATTATTGCATCATACCAATCGATATCCCAGTTGAACTTATCTGCGTTGTCACGGTAAATACCCAAGGCGACGTCGCTTTGACCTTTCAGATCGTAGTAGCTCACTAATTGGAGCAGAAGATTTTTGTTGTATGGCTCATCTTTGAGTGCGCGAGTTAATACACTGTATGCCTCGTCAAGGAACTGTTCCTGTTGTGTTTGACTAAATACCTGCTGATCCAAGGCCGATAGATAAATTGTCGATTCTGGATGACTTGGACGTTTGTTCAAAGTCTCAATCAATGGGGCTCTAAGCTCTTCGTAGGAAGTGCTATAACTTCTCAATTGTTTAGCTTTCAAAGCAGAGTTACTGGAGCCAATATAGCTGATTGACAAGAACACTAGGAACAAGGTTCCTAAAGAAAGCACAGCGAGGTATCCAAAACGGATGCCCGCTTTATTCCAATTTTTCCGCAGTGGCTTGCTATCCATAACGGAGGCCATTCCGGCAAGGCCAATAAAAACTAGTATGCCCATAAAGGCATAACTCATGTTGAAATCAAGTAGACTGTGCACAAGAATAGATAGAGCAATAATTAGATAGAAGAAACCATTCTCAAATTCGTTTTTATCCCGTTTTACATATCCACGAATATATTTATAGAAGATATACAGAATGAAGCTCATAAATATGATAAATCCAACAATACCTACTTCAATGAGGAATTGTAAGAAGAAGTTATGCACCTGCCGGCTTGTATAAGGGTTGTTCTGATAATGCTCATACAGTGAGGCCCAGCCTCCTCCACCAGCACCGAGGACCGGATAATCCTTAACCACCTTCACGGCATCCTTATAAAAAGTAATCCGCTCGAGTACGCTATGTTGCTGGAAATTGATGTTCTCGAGGCGAGTCTCCATATTGTCAGGTAAGATGCTTTTTGCACTCGTACCGATAAGCAAGAAAGCTACAATAGCAATTAGAGCGACAGATCCGAGCGGAATCCAAAGACCTGTCCGTTTACGTGACGACACTTTCTCCAATTTCATATGTAACCATGGAGATACGAAACGTTGGATCATCCAGCCGATAATGGCAACAACTATTGAAGCACCCAGCAGGTATCCCCAACCCTTTAAGGCAGCGGATGAAGTGAAATTTGTATTTAACTCTAAGCCCAGATTGGTCACTGGAGTTGTAATTAGTAGCGAAGCAATACCAGCAACTCCTAGATGCAGAATCCAAAGGATTTGCTGTGCAGGTTTTAGGAATAGAAGTAGGAGTATGAATACTACAGGTAGCAGGACTAAGCCGCCACGAGATAACGTCAGTAAGATAGAAACAATGATAGGTACCAACATAAAGCTGTGTGTTAACGTTCCATACCAATTTTTAGAGCGAATAAGCGCGAATATCGCTACAAATAGAAAGGCCATCAAGAAGGCAGCGTACGTATTTGCGTACTGAAAGATCGAAGTCAGACGAAGTCCGTTAGAGTCAGTCATAACAGCATCTAAATAGACATCATTTCGGACGGTGTTTGAGAACCAACCTATAAGATCTCCTGCTAATTTACCACTGCCTAGCCAATTTAAAAGTCCAAAACCCACTATAAAATACGCAATCGCTAATATAGCATTTTGAATGACAACATTTACTTGCTTTTGCTTCATGAGATAAAAGGCTATAATGAAAACTGCGGCATATGTACACTGAATGAACAGCATATTCATCGCCGTATAATGCGAAACTGCGACAAACAGTGACAGAGCATAGGTCACAGGGAGCAATAATGCTGCCCAAGCTACTAAATCACTCTGCTCTTCAAGCTTGAATTTTTTGTAGTTCAAGCCAACACAGACTAGCAGCATCAGTGCGCTTAATAGTGCGGATACGTATATTGGCTTCTCGTAATCTACTAGCGATCCATTAAACAATCCCACTTGAAATGGGGTCCAACACAAAAATAGAATAAAACCAACAACTAATGCCCAAATCGGACTTGCTATCTTTTCAACATTTCTCGACTGAGCGGCGTTTTTACCGTATACTGGTTTCGACACGTTATAATCTCCTTTTCCTGTAATTACATGAGTATTAATAGCATACATGTAGTATTTTACTACAAGACTAGTAAACAGTAACAGTTATTCCTAAAGAATAATAACACTAATTAATGAACGAGGCGATCAATTTTGAAAGGCATAATATTAGCAGGAGGTTCTGGGACTAGGTTGTATCCACTAACAAGAGCTATATCAAAGCAGATGCTTCCGATTTACGATAAACCTATGATTTATTATCCGCTATCAGTTTTGATGTTGGCGGGTATAAAGGAAGTTTTAATTATATCTACTCCTCGAGACTTACCTTTTTTCGAAAATTTACTAGGAGATGGTTCAGCTTTAGGAATGAAGTTGATGTATAAAGTTCAAAGTGAACCCAATGGATTAGCGGAAGCGTTCATTTTGGGTGCTGATTTTATTGATGGTGATGCTGTTTCTCTTGTATTAGGAGATAATATCTTTTATGGTCTTAATTTCTCTAAGATATTGCAAGAATCCTCTAAACTAGAAGAAGGAGCCTTAATATTTGGCTGCTACGTAAATGACCCTAAAGCGTACGGTGTGGTAGAGTTTGATCAGGATAAGAGAGTGATTTCAATTGAAGAAAAACCACGAAATCCTAAATCGAATTTTGCAGTTCCTGGGCTCTATTTTTTCGACAAAGATGTTGTGCAAATCGCGCGTAACGTAGAACCATCTGCAAGAGGGGAATTAGAGATAACTTCTGTAATTGAAAAATATCTGGAGCAGGATAAATTAAAAGTTGAACTAATGGGAAGAGGTATGGCATGGCTAGATACGGGAACACATGACTCCTTACTGCAAGCTTCGAATTTTGTAGAGGCCATTCAGAAAAGACAAGGGCTTTATATATCTTGTGTTGAAGAAATAGCGTTTCGCATGAATTATATTGGGAAAGAACAGTTAGTAGCATTGGCGGAGCCTCTTTTGAAAACTGATTATGGAAAATACTTAATTGATGTTGCGGAAGGTAATGTCTGAGATTGTTATATATAATTAGCAGAGGGGCACTATATAGTGAGATTTAGTAAAAAAAGACTTGCGAAATTTGGAATTGTTGGAGTGATATCTCTTTTTATTTTTTACGCTTTTTTCATATTTTTTATTCAACCATCTAACAAAATGAAATTGGAGCTAACTGTAAAGAGTGGAGAAAAAGATTATTTTCAAGTGTATTTTTTAAAGAATAATGAGCAGTTAAATGAGGAACAGTCGGTAGTTGCGAATTATAATAAAGTGGGAAAGTTTGAACCACTTAAGTTCCCTTTAGATGATGATGTTCAAAAATTAAGATTAGATTTAGGTACAAAACCTGGAGATTTATTTATAAGCAATATATCTATTAGCTCACCCTTACACTCTTATGAAATCAACATGAAAGATATTGATTTAAAAAACAGTAATCAAGTAGAAAATTTAAAATACGAACAAGGAAATTTGTCTGTTTCAGTTTTAGGAGAAGATCCTTATATTGAATTTGTTCCTTCGAACGAGATAAAAGAAAATATAATAAAAGATAATCAAACAGTTCAGCAACTTCTTGCCTTTGGTATAGCATTATTAACTGCTATTATTTTTTTAGTTTTTGTGAAATTACGTTCTGATATCAAATATTTATTTCAAGAGCTGTATTACAATAAGAAGATGCTCTATTTCTTATCGGTAAATGATTTTAAAACAAAGTATGCAGGTTCATATTTGGGTGTGATTTGGGCATTCGTACAGCCAGTCGTTACTGTTTTGATATATTGGTTTGTTTTTGAAGTTGGATTTAGATCGGGTTCGGTACATAGTGTTCCTTTTATACTATGGTTAGTGGCAGGTATTGTTCCGTGGTTCTTTTTTGCGGAAGCCTGGGGAAGTGCGACAAATTGCCTAATGGAGTATAGTTATTTAGTAAAAAAAATAGTTTTCCAAATTAGATTACTTCCTTTAGTGAAGATAACATCTTCTTTCTTTGTACATTTATTTTTTGTTATTCTGACCTTTATTATCTTCCTTCTGTATGGTGTTAATCCCTCTATGTACGCTACACAGGTAGTGTACTACTCATTGTGTACGATCTGTTTTGTCTTTAGTTTATCGCTCATTTCGAGTTCCCTCATAGTCTTCTTTAAAGATTTAGGACAAATTATTAGCTTGATATTACAGTTTGGTATGTGGTTAACCCCAATTTTGTGGAGTTCAACTATGCTTCCGGCCTCTTATCGTTGGATACTTAAAGTGAATCCTGTCTATTATATTGTCGAAGGATATCGTGATGCTCTAATTAATAAGGTATGGTTCTGGGAACGGTATAACCAATCTATTTATTTTTGGTTACTCACATCGATATTGTTCTTAATAGGTATTACAATTATGAAGAGAATGAAACCACATTTTGCAGATGTGCTTTAGAAAAGGTGAGGGATATGAGTAAAGAGTTGGCTATTAGAGCTGAAAATATAACAAAAGTGTACAAGCTTTATGAGAAGCCTGTACACCGTTTAAAAGAGTCTTTGAGTATTCGGAAAATGACTTACCATCGTCCCTTCTATGCACTTAACGATGTTAGCATGGAAATATATAGAGGCGAAGTAGTTGGTATAATTGGAAAGAACGGATCAGGGAAGTCTACAATTCTAAAAATTATTACTGGTGTGTCATCACCTACCTCTGGAGGGGTTTATGTTAATGGCAAAGTCTCTGCATTATTAGAACTTGGTGCAGGATTTAACTTGGAGTATACAGGTATAGAAAATATATACTTGAATGGTATGATGATGGGGTTTGGTCGAGAGGAAATGGATGCAAAATTAAATAGTATTCTGGAATTTGCAGATATAGGTGATTTTGTTTATCAACCAGTTAAAGCTTATTCCAGTGGTATGTTCGCAAGGTTAGCTTTTTCAGTAGCTATTAATGTGGATCCAGAAATATTAATAGTCGATGAGGCGTTGGCAGTTGGTGACCTGAAATTCCAAATAAAATGTATGGAAAAGTTTAGTGAGTTTCGAGACAAGGGTAAAACTATATTATTTGTTTCTCATGATATAAACAGTATAAAGCGTTATTGCAACAGAGCAATCTGGTTGAATTCAGGAAGGATCGAAGCACAGGGCGACACCGACTTGATATGTGATCGTTATACCGATTATCTGAAATACGGCGAAAAATCTACAAAATCTAATGAAAATGAGGATAATAAAGAAAAATTAAAACTGAATGATGATATGATAGGTGTTATCGAAAGATTTCAGATTATTGATACTAATGGTAAGGAAATTGATGAAATCGAATATAACTCCAATTTCAATTTAAAGATTGATTTTGAAATGAATACTGATAATTTAGATATAGTTATTGGGGTAGCTATTCATACTATCGATGATATCTACGTCTGCGGTGTTAATACTTTATTAGATAAAGAAAAAGTTTCTTATAAAAAAGGAATAAACACTATTTATTTGGAATACGAAGGATTTAATTTATTGGGTGGCAGCTATTATTTTGATGTAGCAATTTTTGAAAACAATGCTCATGTACCCATTGATTATAGAGCAAGAATTAAAGAGTTTTTTGTAAGATCTGCTTATATAGGTGAGGGTATTTGTGTTCTTCCGCATAAATGGAAAATGGATGGTGATTGATAGTGAAATATGATTTCGATTTGGATGTCTCGTCTAAAAACTCTTTGTCACTTATTATAAAAAAAATCAGACCAGGGTCGACAGTATTAGAATTTGGTCCTGCTGCTGGAAGAATGACAAAATATTTAAAGGAACAATTAAATTGTAAAGTTTATATTGTTGAGATAGACGAAGTTGCTGCAAAGAAAGCTTCATTTTTTGCTGAAGATGTAGTAATAGGTAATATCGAAGATTTTAAATGGTTTGAGCAGTATGAAAATGTGAAGTTTGATCACATTATTTTTGCTGATGTATTAGAACATCTCTACAATCCTCAGATTGTTATGAACAAATGCGTAGAACTCCTAAAAATAGGGGGTTCTTTGTTGATTTCAGTTCCCAATATTGCCCATAATAGTGTCATTATTGATTTGCTGCACAACAAATTTGAATACAGAAAAACGGGTCTACTTGACGATACTCATATACGTTTTTTCACATATACCAGTTTAATAAATATGATATCTACCTGTAATTTAGCTGTTAAGTGGGAAGATGCAATTATAAAACGCGTGGGTGAAACAGAATTGGGTAATTTTTTTGATGGGTTACCAAATGGTGTTGTTAAATTCCTGAAAAATAGACCCTTATGTGATTTATACCAATTTGTTATGGAACTACAACCCCAACAGGAGAATTCTAGCAAAATAAGAAATGTTGTAACTAAGGGAGATTACTATTATTCGCAGCTATATGTTGATTGCGGTGATGGTATCACAGAAGAACAAAGCTTAACGATAAGAGCGAATGCTTCTTCTCGAGAGTATGAATTTGATTTAATAGGATACGAGGGGATCGAAAGATTGCGATTTGATCCATTGAATGTGAATTGTATCATTAATATAGAGGAAATCGTTTGTATTGATAAAAACGGTGAGCAACTAGTTATAGATAGATATGGTAATAACGCGGATTTTTCAGATGGGAGTACGTTTTTGTTTCTTCATGAAGACCCACAAATTCTCTTTGATTCACCACGAATGGAACTAAGTAGAATTATCGTTAGACTGAGTTGTATAGATTATGAGTTTAGTAAGCCTGATTGGTTATTAGGAAAACTCAGAGGTTCTGAATATAAAATACAATCGATAGAAAAGGAATATACTGATCTCCTGTTGGAAAATTCGAATTTAAAGCTGAAAAATAAGCAATTTGAAGTTCTTCTTGAAGATAGTCTGGAGAAGAGTAAAGAAAGTATAGAGGAATTGTTGCAGAGAATATCAAGTGTAGAAGAAAGGTCAGACAAAGAATTAATCTTGAGGAAACAAGAAGAATTGAAGGTTAGTCAAATAACTGAAGAGTTAAATATGAAAACTGAAGAATTGAACGTGAGAGTTAATGAACTCAATAAAATATATTCAACAATTCTAGGAAAACTAATTGCTAGAATGATTAAATAAACGAGATTGGTGTGATAAAAGTTGAATGAAGCTACAAATTTAGTACAGAATATTATCGAACGAAATCATATCAAAAAAAATATTTTAAGGCAAACGACTCGGTTAAATTCTTTAGAAGTTGAGAACGCATCTGTAGGTACGCACGGACTATTAGTTTCAGAAAATAATAAGTCAGTATTTATTAATTTCAAACTTGAAACCAGTAAGAAATATTATAAATTAGTATATAATATTTCGAATACAGAGACTACTGGAGAAGTTATATTACATGTGAAAGGCAATAATCAAAGGCATGAAAAGTACCATCTAGGAACATTTTATGGAACTCCCATTGTGTATTTCTTAAAGTGTGATTTTGATGCGGAGATTATTACATTGGAAATAGCAGAGGCTTCTTCTTTTACTCTCGGTCAGTTGGAACTAATTCAGATATCCAATTCTGAGTATAAGGCGAATAAATTGAAGCAATATACGGGGAAGTTACGCAGGGTTGTTAGTAAACAACCACATCTGAGAGCAAAATTCTTTAAAGAATTGAAGGAGAACGGGCTAAAGCAGGCTATCCAAAAAACGAAGAGTAAACTCTATCAGAACGTGGATAGTTACAATAATATTCAAGTGAGCGGTCAGGATTTTAAAAGGGAAATCTCGTTAAAACAGAGTAATACTGTTTTATTTGTTTCTCATGATGCGCAAAATGCGGGGGCATCTATCCTTTCTCTTAACATTGTAAAAACGTTAAAGAAGGTTTTTAATAAGGATGTTATTGTTTTGTTACTAAAAGGCGGTCCACTTGTTAATGAGTTTTCCAAGTATGCTACCATAATTAATTTCAATCAGAATTCTCTCTCCTACTTAGAGAATGAAGAAGAAGTTAACAAAATAATTAATGAGTTTAAGGATAAAGGAGTAAATATTTGTATCTCTAACTCCGTTGTTTCAAATATCCTTACTAAATTAATGTTTGAACATGGTATAAAGGTTATTTCACTTGTCCATGAACTACCCACTTCTATAAAGACTTATGATTTTATAGAAGCAGCAAATTATGCTGTTCAATATTCTGACAAAATTGTGTTTCCAAATAATTTTGTTAGAGAGTCTTTCGCAGATTGTTTTCCAGTAGATGAAAAGAAGGTACATATAAGACCTCAAGGCATATATAACAAACGTAGAGGTGCTTTGGATAAACAGGCTGCAAAAAAGAAACTTTGTGAAAATTTGAAGATTGAACCAGATTCGACTATCCTCTTAGGCGGGGGATACGGTGATCTTCGTAAAGGGTTTGATATTTTCTTCTCAATAGCAAAAGAAATGTTAGTGGGGGAGAATGGAGGAAAACTACATTTTGTATGGGTTGGGCAAGTCGAACCAATACTGGAAAAGTGGATGAAACATGATGCGGAAATCTTAAAGTTAGACTCATATATCCACCAAATTGATTTTCAAACTAATCTTTCCCCGATCTTACAGGGAGCTGACTTATTCTTACTTCCTTCACGGGAAGATCCATTTCCTTCTATTGTATTAGAGGCAATTGATAATGGTACGCCTACAGTTACTTTTGAGGGGAATGGCGGCATGGGGGAATTTATTAAAAGGTTAGGTGTTAGACCAGCCCCATATTTGAATACTAAAGATTTTGCATCAGAGATTTATAGGATTTTAGGCGATGAGCAATCATATGAAAGTATAAAGCAACTTGGGCTGGAATTAATCGAAAAGGAATTGGATTTTTCAGATTATGTTAACCAATTGTTGCATATGACACAAGGTGAGGAGACTTTTAGCAAAGAGGTTTCTGTAATCATCCCCAATTATAACTATGAAAATTATATCGAAGATAGATTGAACTCTATTATTTATCAAACAGTGAAACCAAAAGAAATTATTTTTCTGGATGATATGTCTACTGATAATAGTGTGCAAGTGGCAGAAAGAATACTAAAGAGATCTAATATTCCTTATAAGATAATAAAAAATGAAGTGAATGTGGGTTGTTTTGGCCAATGGATCAGAGGAATTAAAGAGGCTACTGGAGATCTAATATGGATTGCTGAAGCTGATGATTTATGTGAGAGTAATATGCTAGAGAAGTTAATCCCATCATTTGATGATGACGAGGTGAACTTGGCTTATTGCCAATCTGAAATTATAGATGGAAACTCTACTAAAGTTGGCTATATTTATTCTGAGTATACAAAGGATTTGTCATTAACTAAATGGGATTCTTCATATTGCATTGAAGGTAGAGAAGAAGTAGTCGAGGGGCTGGCTATTAAGAATACCATCCCTAATGCTAGTGCTGTATTATTCAGATCTTCTGCACTTGAGGGACTGGAAGAAATGCTATGCGATTATAAGATTGGAGGAGACTGGTTAGCGTATTTATATGCGCTAAAATTAGGAAAGATCTCTTTTGTTTCCGATATATTGAATTATCATAGAAGACACTCTAGTAGCATTGTAAGCAGAAGTGAGCAGAAGCTTGAATTGTTTAAAGAGATGTTAGCTATCAAATTATTTATTTTAGAGAACTTTGAGATCCCCGGATTTATAGTAGATAGATTTCTTCAACATATTCCAAATGAATATGCAAGATTAGGCTGTAAAGGTTATGAGAGTAAGGATATACTGAAAAACGATGTATTAGCTGATAAATTCTTGAACTTAGAAAATGAAGCTAGAAAGAAAGTTAATTCGGTTAATTATTTACGTATCAAAAAAAGGATACTATTTGTTGCTCCTGATTTTGAGGTGGGAGGAGGACAAATGTTGGTTGTTAGATTAGCCAATTTTTTTGCTTCCTTTCAAGATGTGTATGTGTACAATGCTAGACCTTGGTTAGAAGATTCAATGATGTCAGGTATGATTTCAAAAAATGTGAATGTTTTGAAAAGTAATGGTAACCCGGATGAACTGAGATCATATATTAATGATTTGAAAATTGAGGTTATAAATAGTCATATTTGGTGGTCCGATAAAATTACCTATCATGCAATTCAAGGTAATCAAAATATTAATTGGGTGTTAGCTATGCACGGATGCTACGAGGCATTAATAGAAAATCCTGATTGGGATAATGATTTTTCAAGTCTAGTTAAACCTGTTCTTGATCGAGCTAACAGTATTATTTATGCAACTAATAAGAATAAAAGAGTATTTGATACTGTTGAAGTAAATAATATCGATAAGTTATACAAAGTGTATTATGGATATCAATTACAAAATATCGGTTTAAAAGATAAGACGGAACTTGGTATAGCAGAAGACGATTTCGTATTTGGCCTTGTATCTCGTGCAATAAAAGAAAAGGGTTGGGAAGAGAGTATCACCGCTGTTATTAACTTAAATGAAGAACTTGAAAGAAAGATTCATTTAATTTTAGTAGGGCATGGTCAATACGCTAATGAGATGAGAGAGAAATATAAAGATAATAAGTTCATCCATTTTATCATGGACTTGAAAAAACCATCTGAATGGATCGGATGGGTAAAAGCATTTGATGTAGCAATCCTTCCGAGTTATTTTATATCTGAAAGTCTTCCCAATTCTATCATTGAATATCTTGCTTATGATAAGCCTGTAATATCTACTAATATTGGAGAAATTCCAAAAATGTTACATTCTGTAAAAGAGGATAAATATGCAGGTATCATACTTGAACTTAACGAGGAAAGAATAGTTGATGTTCAAGAACTTACAGATGCAATGCGAGTGATGGTTACAGACTCAGGACAATACTCTGAATATGCAAAAAATACGAAATTATTATTCGAACAATTTAAAATGAGCAATTTTGCGTCTGCGTATTTTAGATTGTTCTGATTTTCCCCCTTTTATAAAGAGGGAGAGACCGACGAAAGGGTTGTTTAACTTATGAATGTTTTTATATTGGGCGGGGCTGGATTTATAGGGGCACATCTAACGAAAAAAATGTGTGAAAGTAACTATAATGTTACTGTGTACGATCGACACATCACCGATAAAAGTTTGCCAGATGTTGAATTCACTGCAATAGAAGGGGATTTCTTGACGGAAGATCACTTTGATAATTTACTGGAAAACCAGGATGTTGTTATACATCTGATAAGTACGGTATCTCCTTATTCTTCCATGTTAAATATTACCGACTCCTATAGGAATGATGTTATAAAAACCTTAGAACTGCTTGAAGCAGCGAAGAGAAAGAGGATAAAGAAAGTGATTTTCTTGTCCTCGGGAGGAACTGTTTATGGAGATTTCAATGAGGTAGATCTTCTAAATGAAGACAGCAACTCTCACCCTTTGAATCATTATGGGATAATGAAACTTACTATTGAAAAAATTCTATTAATGTACAATCAACTATATGATATGAATAATATTATTTTGCGTGTAGCCAATCCGTATGGTCCTGGACAAGACCCTGAGAAGAAGATTGGTGCTATTTCAGTGTTTTTAGACACTATATTAACTCGTAATACTATTACCGTTTGGGGCGATGGTTCAACGGTAAGAGATTACATTGAAATATCAGATGTGATTGAGGCAGTTATGTCTGCTGTGGAATATATTCATACAGAGCATAGCGTTAAACCTATTTTTAACGTGGGCACAGGAATTGGTACAAGTATTATTGAGATAATCAAACAGATTGAGATTATCACTAAGGTTAAAGCACATGTGGATTACAAAGGCATGAGAGATATTGATGTGAAGCGAAATGTACTCGATCCAAGAAGAGCTAAAGAATATCTGGGATTCGAGTCTAAAATTAATGTTGATCAGGGGATAAGAAAACTGTTGTCCGAACGCGACAAGTTTTTAAGGGAATAAATCATGAATGTATCTATCGTTATTCCTAATTTTAATGGCGAAAAATTTTTGATTGACTGTCTGACTACTTTAAAAGAACAATCATATCAAGATTATGAAACTATATTGGTTGATAATGGTTCGACAGATGATAGTATTAAACTTGCACTAGAAATAATGCCGGAAATTAATTGCCTATTACTAGATGAGAATAAAGGATTTAGTGCTGCAGTAAATCAAGGGATTTTAAATAGTAAAGGTAAATATGTGGCCTTACTAAATAATGATACTCTTCTAACGGTCAAATGGCTTGAAAATCTTCTCGCCTGTATTGAGAGCGATGAAAATGTTTTTTCTTGTTCCAGTAAAATGATCCAATTTCATGATAATAAACTCATAGATAATGCTGGTGATGCGTTTACTGTGTTTGGATGGGCATATCAAGAGGGACATGGTGAAAATATAAATAAATACTTGGATAATAGGTACATTTTTACTTCTTGCGCGGGTGCGGCAATATATAGACGGGAAGTTTTTGATAAGATAGGTTATTTTGATGAGCAATTTTTTGCATATTTAGAGGATGTGGACATTGGTTATAGAGCTCGTATAGAAGGTTACGATAATTTATATTGCGCAGAATCAATTATCTATCACATAGGAAGTGCTACCACAGGAAACGGATATAATTCTGTGAAAGTAAAATTATCTGCCAGAAATAATGTATACCTGCTCTATAAAAATATGTTAGGGATTCAACTGCTTCTCAACGCCCCATTCCTAATTGTAGGGCATTTATTTAAATATCAATTTTATAAAAAAATTGGTTTTCAAAAGGAGTATTCTGAAGGAATACGTCAAGGTATTACCAATAGGAAAAACCTTACCAAAACTGAATTTAAAATTAGTAATATGCGTAATTATGTTAGTATACAATGCTGGCTTATTAAAAAGGGTTTGCAATACGGAATTGTGAAAATTAAGAAGATGTTAAAATTGAAAAATGATATCTGATAATATTTATAGAAGAAATAGTTCCTAGGATATCGTACTCACTAGAGTAACATTAATAATTTAGCGATCAATTATGGAATGATATTTTAATATTATCTGATTGTGAAAAAGTGTGTGATTTATAGTGAATTAATGTTTTTTATTTATTTTACGCTATAGATTTTTTCTTGTTTAATAGAATAATTCGGATAAATAGAGAAAGAAGGTGGGTACAAGAATGAGTAGGAAATTAAAGCCTCAAAATATTTTTTTGATTTTAGCATCTATTTTTGGACTGATATGGGTGGTGTTTGTTCCTCCATTTCAATCAGCTGATGAATTCGCCCATTTTTATCGGGCTTATGAAATTTCAGAACGTAATTTAGTAACTGAAAATATTAATGGTGAGATCGGAAATTACCTTCCTATTGCAATTAGGGATTTTGAAGCTGCGGTTGGAGGAGGGACCATCACACGGAATTATGAAAACAAAGCAACGATTGAGAGTTTGAAAAATGCTGCTAAAATTCATGTTGTTCCTGGTGAAAATGATTTTTTTCTTTTTCCAAGTTCCGCGGTTTATCATCCAATAGTATATTTACCACAAGCAATTGGGATCAAATTGGGAAATTTACTGAATTTTAATTTATTATTTACTTTCTATTTAGGTCGACTTTTCAACCTATTTACGTACATAGCGATGACCTATCTCTCGATAAAATTAATCCCCAAGTTGAAATACACTTTTTTATTGCTCGCTATTATGCCGATGACTATTAATCAAGCAGCATCCCTTAGTGCAGATGCGCTAACAAACGGAGCACTATTTCTGTTTTTCGCCTACCTCATGTATTTAATTTTTGATCCCAATATTAAATTTATTTCTAGAAAACAATTTATTTCTTTATTAATAATAACTTGTATAGTGGCGGCTTCTAAGAATGCATATTTCCTCATTTGTCTTTTGGTATTTCTATTACCAAAAGAAAAGACAGCCAGTTTCAAGCAGTATATTACTTACGTCGCTACTATAGTAGCTTCAAGTTTACTTGTTCTGTTGTCATGGGGGCTAATATTAAAGAGTATTAAAGTAACTTTTCCAATTGATCCTATGATGCAATTGAGTACAGCTTTGCATCACCCTTTTGATTATATTCATAAATTGGTAAATACTTTTATCGATTTTGACTATTTATATGTTCAATTTGTTGGTGTTTTTGGTTGGGGAGAGACTTCTGTACATTATTTCAGTGCCATTATCTACCTATGTATGCTCGTGACGTCTGTAATTATTGAAATGAAAAATAGCGATAATAATCTTCTTCATATTAAGAAAGGATTTATTTTGTTTGCAGTATCATTACTAACTGTAATTATTATAGCATCCACGTTATATCTTACATGGACGCAAGGTGAGGATAATGTCATATATGGATTGCAAGGAAGGTATTTTATACCGATATCCATAATATTTCTGTATTCTATTTATTTATTGACTCCAATTATTAAAAGGATACGGCAACAATATATCTACATGGCTTTGATCTTTATTGTTTTGTTGTTATCCTTGCAAAAAGTTGTGCATCGATTTTGGTAAGGTATTATTTTCCTGGAACCAGTTAGAACAACACATCTTAAAGGGAGTAAGTATGAATAAAAAGAAAATCCTATTGATAATACCTGCTTATAATGAAGAAGATAATATTTTGCGGCTTTTAAACAATATCAAAGCAACTAACATTCCGAATTCAGAGATATTAGTCATTAATGATTGTTCAGCTGATACTACTAGTCGTATGTGTAAAAATATAGGGGTTTCAGTTGTGGATCTTCCGTGTAATTTGGGTATTGGTGGAGCAGTTCAAACGGGATATAAATATGCTCACAATTTTGGTTTTGACATTGCTATTCAAGTAGATGGGGATGGTCAGCATAATCCTAAATATATTTCCAAATTAATAGAGCCCTTATTAAATGATGAAGCTGATTTGGTAATTGGTTCTCGTTATATTGAGAAAACGGGATTTCAAAGTTCAAGGATAAGAAGAATTGGTATAAATTATTTTTCTAATCTTTTGTTGCTCCTTACTAATCAAGTCATTACTGATCCGACATCTGGATTTCGTGCTTGTAATAAAGGTGTAATTGAACTTTTCTCGAAGAGATATCCTACAGATTATCCAGAACCTGAGTCAATAATGTATCTAAAGAGAAACGGGTTTTCTTTGAAGGAAGTTCCTGTGGAGATGAAATCGAGGCAGGGAGGAAAATCGTCCATCACAAAATTGAAATCAGTATATTATATGCTGAAAGTCTCTTTAGCTATACTTATTGATAAAATGAGAAAGCAAATTGTATAAGAAGGAAGTAAAATATGATATCTTATAAGCTTCAAGTTATTTTGTTAATTGGTTCTGTTCTTTGCTTTGTTCTTCTTATCAATATGATTCGTAAATATCGTATTGAGTTGAAGTACTCAATGTTATGGTTATGTATAATGTTAATTGTCCTTGTTCTTTCCATATTCCCCAGTTCGTTTGAAACGATTGCTGGTCTGATGGGTATAGAGATACCTGTAAATGCACTGTTCTTGCTTTCTATTTTTGGAGTTACTTTAATTTTATTTTCATTAACTATAGTGATATCGAGGTCAACAATAAAAGTGAAAGAATTATCACAAGAAATTGGGTTGCTTAAGTACGAAGTGGAAGAGTTAAAACGAACAAAAAATAATGAAAAATGAGGTGATACTACGTTACGTTCATCTGGTATAATTAATGCTTTGTTGCTTTTATTTAACATTGTCATGTTAGCTTCGGGACAAATTTTCTTTAAATTAGGACTAGAGAAAATGGGAGGGGTTAGTTTAAATAATGCATGGAAAGCATTATTTAATATCCAAATTATAGCAGGTCTACTGCTATATGTTTTTGCAACATTAGTTTGGTTTGTTGTTTTATCTAGAGTGCCTTTAAGTGTTGCTTACCCTGTACAAAGTATAGCTTATGTTCTAGGCTTACTCGCTGCTCTGTTCATATTTAATGAACCAGTTTCACTTATGAAATGGCTAGGAATGATAGTAATAATGGTTGGCGTTTTTGTAATAGCAGTGGATTAATCTATATGGATATTATTTTTGATCAGGTGAAGATATATTTATTTTTTTATCCAAATACAGCGTAATATAAAGATTATTATTTTCACACCGTGAAGACTTAAAAAATCCTTGTGACTGAAACCGATGGACATAATTCTCAATGAAAGCTAGTGGTTAACACAGGTAATCACATGCCGAAGAATTAGGAAAACTGGAACTTTAGATGTAAAGGAGTTTTGTGATTATGAAAGTTACACCTCTACAACTACAAGGCGCTAGTATACTAGAACCTGTGGTCCACGGCGACAACCGGGGTTTTTTTATGGAAAGCTACAACGAAGAAATCATGCACAAGCTTGGCGTTAACTATCAATTTATCCAAGATAACCAATCTCTTTCTGCAGAGGTTGGGGTGTTGCGTGGCTTACATTACCAGTTAAACCCTAAAGCTCAAACTAAATTAATTCGCGTCTTATCCGGTGCTATTTATGATGTTATCGTCGATATCCGTCGTACTTCTCCAACATTTGGGCAATGGGTGGGAGTAATTCTTAGCGAATATAATAAGCGTCAGCTACTGGTGCCTAAAGGCTTCGCGCATGGTTTTTGTACGTTAGTGCCTAACACCCAAGTATTATATAAGGTGGACGAATATTATTCCCCTGAAAATGATCGTGGCATATTATGGAATGACCCAACCTTAGGTATTGATTGGCCGACTTCTAGTCCGATATTGTCGGATAAGGATCAACGTCATCCATTACTGAAAGATGCGGAAATAAACTTTGATTAACAGTGGTAAGCAAGAACTTGAATATAATCTCAAAGAACAAAAGGTGGGCTATAAATGAAACTGCTAGTTACTGGCGGGGCTGGGTTTATCGGCAGCAACTTTGTGCTGTACATGTTACAACAACACCCTGATTACGAAATTGTTAATGTGGATGCATTGACTTACGCAGGTAATCTGGAGAACCTAAAATCGATCGAGAATCATCCGAACTATACGTTCGTGAAGGCTGATATTACAGATGTTACTGCGATGGATGAACTGATTAGCCAGGGTGTGGATGTCGTTGTTAATTTCGCGGCTGAATCGCATGTGGATCGGAGTATTTTAGAGCCGGAAGTGTTTGTGAAGACGAACGTACTTGGAACACAAGTACTTTTGGATGCGGCGAAAAAATACAGTATCACTAAGTTTGTTCAAGTATCTACGGATGAGGTATATGGATCACTGGGTGCGACTGGATTATTCACCGAAGAAACTCCTTTGGCTCCTAACAGTCCATATTCAGCAAGCAAAGCAGGCGGAGACTTGCTAGTACGTGCATATCACGAAACGTTTGGACTGCCAGTGAATATTACCCGCTGCTCAAACAATTATGGCCCGTACCAATTCCCGGAAAAACTTATTCCGCTGATGATCTCCCGCGCACTTGCTGATCAAGCGTTGCCTGTTTATGGCGATGGAATGAATATCCGCGACTGGTTGTATGTTGAGGATCATTGCAGCGCGATTGATCTGGTTATTCACAAGGGTGTGAACGGCGAAGTCTACAACATTGGTGGTAATAATGAACGTACGAATGTGCATATTGTAAACACGGTATTGCAGGAACTAGGCAAGCCTGATTCTTTGATTACTTATGTTCAAGACCGTCCTGGTCATGATCGCCGTTATGGTATTGATCCAACTAAGATTATGAATGAACTGGGATGGAAGCCGAAACATACATTTGAAACAGGTATTAAAGAAACTATCCAATGGTATCTCAATAACCGCGAGTGGTGGACCCGTATTCAATCTGGGGAATACCAAAAATATGCTGAACAGCAATATGGTGATCGATTAGGTGACTCATTGTAATTTTGATACGGGGGTAAAATAGCTATGAAGGTACTTGTTACAGGTGCGGCCGGACAACTAGGTCAGGACGTAGTTTTACTGCTCCAGCATCAAGGTCACGAAGTGTTGGCTTGCGATCGTCAGGAGATGGATATTACTGATCTGGATCAGTGCATCCAAGTTATTGGCGGTTTTGGACCGGATGCGGTTATTCACTGTGCTGCTCATACGGCAGTAGATGCGGCAGAAAGTGATATTGATGCAGCTTATTTAATTAATGCTACTGGAAGCCGAAATGTAGCGCTAGCTTCTGAAAAAGCTGGAGCCAAGCTGGTGTATATTAGCACGGATTATGTGTTTGATGGTATGGGAGCACAGCCTTACCATGAATATGATAATACAGACCCTAAGAGTATATACGGCAAATCGAAACGTGCGGGTGAGGTACTAGTTCAATCCCTCTCCTCTAAGTATTTCATCGTACGAACATCATGGGTGTACGGCAAATACGGGAATAACTTTGTCAAAACAATGCTAAAGCTTGGTCAAGAAAAGCCAATGCTTCAAGTTGTCGATGACCAAAAAGGTTCGCCTACTTATACAGTCGATTTAGCTCGATTCTTGCTTGAGCTTGTTCAAACTGAGAAGTATGGTGTATACCATGCGTCAAATAGCGACTCTTGTACCTGGTTTGAATTTACACAGGCGATCTTTGTAGAGGCCGAGGATATTTTGGGTTTCAAATTCACTGCTACGCTTGAACCGTGTGCCACGGAACAGTTTCCGAGACCTGCACCACGTCCTCGGAATTCGGTGATGGAGCATCTGTCGATACGTACGAATGGTTTTGAGGACATTCGGCCTTGGCGTGAAGGCTTGAGAGATTTCCTCTTAGAGCTAAAAGAATAGAATAACACCAATTGAAACTCCCAAATCGTTTATAACGATGCGGGAGTTTTTTGTGTTCTTTCGTTATAATAAGAAGGAAGCAGGTAGTTAATTAGAAATTACAAAGTCGAGGATACTCATGAATAACAAAACAGTTAGTGTACATATCGTGACCTACAACAGTGCGGATGACATTATAGATTGCTTAGAGGCAGTAATGGCACAGGATTATCCTATTGAGAAAATTGTTGTTGTGGATAATGCGTCTTCGGACGATTGTGCAGAGAAAGTGAATATGTTCTTTAACGCGATCGATAAAGGGGCTTTTTCAAGTAATTCACTAGAGGATTTAGAACCGTTCAATTCACAAGCTAACATGGAAGCGCCCACGAGCCTGCTACTTATCCAAAATCAAAAAAACACAGGCTTCGCCCCAGCTCATAACCAAGCTATAGCTACTACAGAAACAGATTATGTGCTCGTTCTCAATCCGGATTTGACGCTGGCTCCAGACTATATCTCTAGACTAATCGCACAAATGGAAGCCAACCCGCAGATCGGCAGCGCCACAGGTAAGCTTTTGCTAAAGGTTGATCACGGATCAGTAGATAGCACTGGTCTTCAGATGAACAAGGCACGTCGTGCGTTTGACCGTGGTGCAGGTGAGCCAGCAGAACAATGGACACAGTCGGGGACAGTATTTGGCGTTTCTGGGGCTGCGGCGATGTATTCTCGGCGGATGATTGAAGACGTTAGTGTTGGTGGGGAGTTTTTTGATGCAGATTTTTTTGCATATAAGGAAGATGTGGATGTGGCTTGGAGAGCCCAGCTTTTTGGCTGGCAAGGGTATTATGATGCTGAGGCAATTGGGTATCATGAACGTGGGTGGAAAACGTCTGGCCGCAGTACCAAACCGATGTTTATCCGGCGAATATCTTACATTAATCGCTACAAAATGATCTACAAGAATGAATCGGCTCGAACTATGCTGAAGACAATCTTGGTTTCTCTTCCCTATGAAATTGCCGCTCATGGTTATATGCTTCTGAGAGAGCCGAAGTTAATCGTAGCATGGAAATCCTTTTTTACTCAGCTCCCAGCGTTGAGAAAGAAACGAAAATATATACAGACCGTCGTAAAAGAGAGAAAGAAACCCGTAAATTGAACAGTATCTGGTAAAACCTCCCTGAAAGGTCATCTCCTCTCAGGGAGGTTTTATGTTATAATAATTGTCGGTAGATTACTATATTTGTCAGGAGCGTTACGCAGTGAATGTAGATGTAAGCATACTTATTGTCAATTACAACACGTGTCGCCTGACGATGGACTGTATCAGGTCGGTATATGACTCAGAAACGAACTATTCCTATGAAATTATTTTGATAGACAACAATTCCCATGATGATTCGGTAGAGATGATTGGTAGAGAGTTTCCAAGTGTCATGTTGATCGCAAATAACGACAATGTCGGTTTTGCCCGTGCAAATAATCAGGGGATGGAAGCTTCATCCGGACGTTATGTGCTTTTGCTCAATTCAGATACGGTGGTACGCAGGGACACGCTGGAGACGATGATCTCCTTTATGGATGGTCGGTCCGATGTTGGGGCGTCAGGATGTAAGATTATTTTGCCAGATGGGTCGCTGGATAAAGCGTGTAAGCGTGGATTTCCTACACCGTCAGCTTCCTTCTATTATGCTTTTGGTTTCAGTAAGTTATTTCCAGATCGACCGAAGTTTAACGGTTACCAGTTAGGTTATCTGGACCCTGATCTTGATTACCCGATAGATTGTCTGGTGGGTGCGTTTATGTTGTTGCGGCGGGAGACGATTGATCAGGTCGGCGGATTAGATGAAGAGTTTTTTATGTACGGTGAGGATTTAGACTGGTGCTATCGTATTAAAGAGGCTGGGTGGGAGATTTATTATTATCCGAAGACTTCCATCGTACATCTTAAAGGCGGCAGTGCCAGACGTAGACCGTTCAAGATCGTCTATGAATTTCACAGGGCAATGATTTTATTTCATCGTAAGCATTATAGTAGGAAGTACAACAGTATTATAAATGGAACAGTATATGCTGGTGTTGGTGTGAAATTTGCTCTGTCCCTTTTGCGGAATGCCCTAATCTTTCCTAAAGCAGTTCCATCACCTGCACAGAGTCTTAGCTCTGCTACGGAAACTGGCGCTCGTAACGATAAGAATACTGAGGTGAGATTATGATTCGGCGGAATCAGAAATTTTTGACACAGCTCTATATGGTTGCTGACTTTCTTGTCATCCAACTGTCCTTTTTAGCGGCTTGGTGGATCAAGTTCAAGAGCGGATGGATGGAATCCTATAACACGCTGCCCGTAGAGTCTTACGCTTATTGGAGTTTAATTTATGGCGGAGTGGCAGTTCTAATTGGTATACTCCTGTCACTGTATTTGCCTAAGCGTAAGAAACGTTTTGTCGATGAATTTCTGAAGATTTTTCAAGTGCATATAATTGGTATTTTTATTCTGCTGGGTTTGATGTTTTTTGTGAAAGAAATTGATATCTCCCGTGTCTACCTTGCTATTTATATGGGATTTAACGTTCTTTCCATTATGCTTTACCGTTATGTGCTGAAGAAGATGCTTAAATCTTTGCGCGAAAAAGGATTGAACCGCCAGTTCGTACTTATCATCGGCGCAGGTACTCTTGGTAAAAGATTCTACAACAATTTGGAACAATATCCTGAGCTTGGATATGAAGCCATTGGCTTTTTAGACGATTACCATACTTGGGACGGGATTGAGGAGCAACGGTATAAACCTATCCTGGGAACGGTCGATCAGTTATCCGGAATGCTGGAGATGCTGCCTGTGGACGAGGTTATTCTAGCCTTGCCGCTCGATGCGCATTCTAAATATCCTTCGATTATTGCGGCCTGTGAAAAAGCAGGGGTACGCACATTGATTATTCCGGATTTCTTTGATTATTTACCGGCGCGTCCTTACTTTGATAACTTCGCAGGTATGCCAATGATTAATGTTCGTGATATTCCACTGGATATGACGGGTAATAAGATGGCAAAACGTTTGTTTGATATCGTGTTCTCTCTATTCGCGATTATTATGATATCTCCCGTGATGCTGATCGTAGCTCTCGGCGTACGTCTTACCTCACCGGGACCGATTATATTCCGGCAGGAACGTGTGGGACTTAATCGGCGTAATTTTATGATGTATAAGTTCCGTTCAATGAAGATGCAGCAGGACGGGGAAGAGGATACAGGTTGGAGTACGCGGGAAGATCCTCGTAGAACTCGATTTGGAACCTTTATCCGTAAGACAAGTCTGGATGAGCTTCCGCAATTTTTTAATGTGTTACTAGGCCATATGAGTGTAGTTGGTCCACGGCCAGAACGACCATTTTATGTAGAACAATTCCGTGATGAAATTCCGAAGTATATGGTGAAGCACCATGTGCGTCCAGGAATTACGGGCTGGGCACAGAGCAATGGGCTGCGCGGGGACACTTCAATTGAGGAACGGATTAAGCACGATATTTTCTATATCGAGAACTGGTCCTTACTGTTCGACATTCGAATTATTTTCAAAACGATTCGCAACGGCTTCGTTAACAAAAACGCATATTGAGACCTGCACTTATTTAGATTTGTGAAATTTTAATAATACCCCGTTTTGCCACTGGCAGAGCGGGGTATTAATTTTCTAATCTAAACTTTGTAAAGGAAACTCACAACTATGAATAAGAAAAAGATTATTGCAACCGTAGTAATGATTGTCGCACTAATAATGATTCTTGTAATAACGTTGAACAAAGAGGAAGAGCAACCCGTGAGCGGCTTTGAAGCGCACAAAATCGTTGCACATGCCATGGGGGGAATCAACGGCTATGCGTATACCAATGCTTGGGAGGCATTTGTCGCTAACTATGAACGGGGCACTCGCGTATTTGAAGTTGATTTTTTGCTATCGAAGGATGATCAGTTGGTTGCTCGGCATGAATGGACAGGCAATATGAGCAAGCTTTTAGGTCAGTTGGAGGTTCTCCCTGCTAATAAACAGGGTGTGGCACTAGATTACGAGGAATTTATGGACAGCCCCATCCTGAATATATACTCTCCCCTTGATATTGAGAAGGTGCTTGATCTAATGCAGAATTATCCAGATGCTTATATCGTTACGGATACCAAAGAAATCCAACCGGATCTTATAGAGAAGCAATTTACATTGCTGACCCAAGCGGCGCAGCGTCGGGATCCAGCGTTGTTGGAGCGGATAGTTCCACAGATCTACAATCAGCCGATGCTTGATGAGATCAATAAGGTGTATTCTTTTCCAGAAGTGCTTTACACCCTGTACCAATCTAAGGATACGGATGAACAAGTTATTGAGTTTGTTAAAAAAACAGGTGTGGATATTACGATGCCAGTTAGCAGGGCCACCAAGAGTTTTGTCAAACAGTTAAAAAATATCGGAGCTCGTGTATACGTTCATACAGTGGATGAAGAGGATGAGATTAGAGAGTTATCTCGTATGGGTGTAGACGGATTTTATAGTGATTTTGTGCCTGAAAATGATTTGAATAACCTCAAAGGTATGCGCTGAAATCTTTCTCCACTCATTACCACTAATATATCCCCACAAAGTGATGCTTTCCTCAGATGCGTATTCAGGTACTTTGCAGGGCCCCCAAATTTATATACGAAAAAATGTTCGTATTTTTGTTCGCTTTAAATTGACACACCTCCTGTGCTGGCATAGACTAGATCTATATCTTTTGCGGCGGCAGGAGTGTTTTGTCTTGCCCAAATGACAATTAAGGATGATTCTCATGAAATCAGTACAGCAAATGATCAAACCTTGGCGGCATGTGTTTAAGTTGGACCCGGATCGTATGATTTCTGATGAGGATTTGGAGGCCGTTTGCTTGTCCGGCACGGATGCCATATTGATAGGAGGCTCTACAGGAGTAACCTATGAGAATACAGTAGATCTCTTATCAAGAGTAAGACGTTTTGAGCTGCCCTGTGCACTCGAGGTATCCGAACTTGAAGCTGCTGTACCCGGATTTGATCTTTATATGATTCCTATGGTGCTAAATACACCTGATCCAGCTTGGATTGTAGGCCATCATCGTCGAGCTATAGAGCGTTATGGATTTATGATCCCATGGGATCAGCTGCTAACGGAAGGTTACGTCGTTTTGAACAGTGATTCTTCAGTTGCGCGGATTACAGGGGCCGAGACAACCATTAATGCTGAAGAGGCGGCTGCGTATGCCCAGGTTGCGGACAAGCTGATGTCCCTGCCAATAGTCTATCTTGAATATAGCGGTAGATTTGGGGATATGGAGACAGTACGTATAGTGCGTGAGATGGTGGAGCAAGCCCAACTATTTTATGGAGGCGGCATTACTTGTGAGGCAGAGGCCGAGCAGGCAGCAGCTCTATGTGATACAGTAGTTGTCGGCAATATTATTTATCGGGATGTAGAGCAGGCAATTCGTACGGTATTTGCTGTTAAAAAGACGGTGCAAGAGCAGTTCGACTAGCGGTTAGCTTATGGACTACTTATGATTTGTAATTTCATTTTTAGAAAGGAGCATGTTACACATGCAACTTATTAACATACAAGACGCGGTCAGCCGATTGAATCCTCCACAAAGGCAGGCTGTCGAAACTACTGAAGGACCCCTTTTGATTATGGCTGGTGCGGGCAGTGGGAAGACGAGAGTGCTGACTCACAGAATTGCCTGGCTGATTGCTAATCGAAAGGCGCCGCCTTGGGCGATTTTGGCGATTACATTTACGAATAAAGCTGCGAGGGAAATGCAGGAACGTGTATCTAAGCTCGTTGGACCTGAGGGAAGAGATATTTGGGTATCCACCTTTCACTCCATGTGTGTTCGGATCTTGCGGAAGGATATTGAGCGCATTGGATTTACTTCCAACTTCTCGATTCTGGACTCTACAGACCAGTTATCAGTAATTCGTAATTGCATGAAGGAACTCAATATTGATACGAAAAAATTCGAACCGAAAGCTGTACAAGCCATAATTAGCGCATCTAAGAATGAACTGATTACTCCGGCGCAGTATGAGCAAAAAGTCGGTGATTATTTCGAAGGTTTAGTTGCTAAGGTTTATAAAATGTATCAAAGACGTTTGAGAAGCAATAACTCGCTTGATTTTGATGATTTGATTATGAAGACTATCGAATTATTTAAGGAAGTTCCCGAGGTTCTGGATTTTTACCAAAAGAAATTCAAATACATCCATGTGGATGAGTATCAGGATACGAACAGAGCACAATACATGTTGTGCCGCATGCTGGCAGACAGCCACCACCGCATTTGTGTGGTAGGGGATAGTGACCAGTCGATCTATCGCTGGCGTGGTGCGGATATTACGAATATTCTTAATTTTGAAGAGGATTATCCGGAAGCGAAGACGATTCTGCTAGAACAGAATTACCGTTCAACCGCTAATATCCTGAATGCAGCCAATGGGGTAATCGCGCTTAATAGTGGCCGTAAACCGAAAAAGCTGTGGACCGATTCCGAGGAAGGCGCCAAGATTAAGGTGTACCGGGCGGATTCCGAGCATGACGAAGGATATTTTGTAACCGGAGAAATCAGCAAAAATGTGAAACAAGGTCAAGCCTACCAGAATCACGCGATTTTGTATCGGACGAATGCTCAGTCACGGGTAATAGAGGAAATTCTGATCAAATCAGATATTCCATATCAAATCGTTGGCGGGATCAAGTTCTATGATCGTAAAGAAATCAAGGATCTGCTGGCGTATCTACGTTTATTGTCTAACCCTGATGATGATATCAGCCTGACGCGTATTATTAATGTTCCTAAGCGTGGATTAGGAGATACAACGGTTGGTAAGCTGGCAGCTGCGGCTGGTGAACGTGGTGTTTCTATTTTCCGCGTTCTGCAAACGGTCGATGATTTGGGCTTTGCTGGACGGACGCGGAATATGCTAGTAGAGTTCTACGATATGATTGAAGCTCTGCATCGTATGGTGGAGTTCTTGTCTGTAACCGAATTGACGGAAAAAATACTGGAGATGTCGCAGTACCGTTTGGAGCTGCAAAATGAAAATACACTCGAATCACGTTCGCGGCTAGAGAATATCGATGAGTTCTTATCGGTGACGATGGAGTTTGAAAAGAACAATGAAGACAAGTCGCTGGTCTCCTTCCTCACGGATCTTGCACTTATCGCAGATATCGATAGTGTGAACGATGATGAAGAGGATCGTAGTGATGCGGTTGTGTTAATGACGATGCACAGCGCCAAAGGTCTGGAGTTCCCGACGGTATTTATCGTCGGAATGGAAGAAGGCGTGTTCCCACACAGCCGTGCCTTTCAGGACAACGACGAGCTGGAAGAGGAACGCCGGCTTGCGTATGTAGGGATCACCCGCGCGGAGAAACAACTGTTTCTCTCTTGTGCGCGGATGCGCACGCTCTTTGGGCGGACGACGGCGAACCAACCGTCCCGCTTCTTGGAGGAGATTCCGGAGGAACTGAAGGAAGATACCGTTAAGACTCAAGACCGCTTCCAGCGCGGAGGCGCGGAGGTAGGCGGTGCTTACGGCGGACGCGGCTTCGGCAGCGGTGGCCGTGGGAACTTTGGCGGCCGAGGTGGCGCCGCCGGAGCTACGCCGGCAGGCGGCGGAAGCACGGCGTCAGCGGCGGCAAGCAAGAGCAGCGTGACCGTGACCTCCGGAGGCGCACAGCGTGCTACCGGAGCAGGGGCTGCAGCAGCTGGCGATTACAAAGCGGGTGACAAGGTCTCCCACGGCAAATGGGGCACCGGCACCGTTGTATCTGTTAAAGGCAGCGGGAATGACACGGAGCTGCAGATTGCTTTTCCGGCACCAGTGGGTGTCAAACGTCTGCTTGCGGGGTTTGCGCCGATTACCAAAGTGGAATAATAGCAGACAACGATTAACGAACGGATATTTAGACCACGCTAACTTTAGGAAACTTATTGACGGAGGGATGTACCTGCATGGATGCTATGCATGTGATGGAAGAGCTTGTTGCGGAATTAAATAATTATAATTACCACTACTACACGCTGGATGCACCGCTAGTCAGCGATAAGGAATACGATGTTTTATACGACAAGCTTGTAGCACTGGAGGCTGAGAGTGGCTTCGTGCTACCAGATTCGCCTACACAACGTGTAGGTGGAGAGCTGCTTAAGGGCTTCACGCCGCATCGGCATCTGGCACCGCTTTGGAGTCTGGATAAAGCACAGAATATTGAACAGCTGCGCAGCTGGAATACCCGGGTGCTCCGGTTAGTGAATGAATACAATCTTAAGAATCCAGACAACCCTCTTCCTGATCCTTGTTATGCAGTAGAACTGAAGTTCGATGGCTTAACGCTGAATTTAACCTATCGTAATGGTGTTCTCGAACAGGCATCGACGCGTGGCAATGGTGTAGTTGGCGAAGGAATACTTGCACAGGTGAAGACCATCAAATCCGTTCCATTGACGATTCCCTTCAAGGATGGGGTCATTGAGGTTCAGGGTGAAGGGATTATGAATCTGTCTGTGCTGGCTGATTATAATACAAGGGCTACAGAGCCGCTGAAGAATGCGCGTAATGCAGCAGCAGGTGCACTGCGTAATCTTAATCCGAAGACTACTGCGGACCGCCGTTTGAACGCTTTTTTCTATAATGTAGGCTTTGCAGAAGGTGCGGAGTTCGCTGATCATCAGGAAATGATGGATTTTCTGCGGAATAACAAATTTAAAGTGAACCCATACCTGACCTACTGCAATGATTTTGATGATGTAACTGAGCAGCTTGCTGGAATCGAGGAGAGTCGTTCGAGTCTCGATTACCTCATTGATGGGGCTGTAATTAAGATCACGGATTTCAGAATCCGTGAGGTGCTTGGATACACTGACAAGTTCCCACGTTGGGCAGTAGCTTATAAATTTGAAGCCGAAGAAACGACGACCGTGCTGGAGTCTGTTAGCTGGAATGTAGGTCGTACAGGTAAAGTGACTCCGCTGGCTCGGGTTGAGGCTGTAGAGCTTGCTGGAGTTACCGTTCAGAACTGCACCCTGAATAATGTGGGTGATATTGAGCGCAAAAACTTGAAATTCGCCTTAGGTTCGCGGGTCTTTATTCGCCGTTCCAATGATGTTATCCCAGAAATTCTCGGCAAGGTAACAGAGGAGAATGACGGTGGAGAGATTATTTTCCCTGAGGATTGTCCAGCTTGTGGATATCCGTTAGAAATGCGCGGAGCACATCTTTTCTGTAACAATAAACTGAATTGTAGGCCGCAGATTATCAGTCGGATCACCCACTTTGCTTCGCGTGATGCGATGGATATTGAGACATTCAGTGAGAAGACGGCGGGTCAGCTCTATGATGAGCTTAATGTGCATGACTCTGCGGATCTGTATGAACTGAACTTTGAGCAGCTCGTACAGCTGAACCGTTTTGGTGAGAAAAAAGCACAGAATTTGCTGCAAGCTTTAGAAGATAGCAAAGGTAGAGATCTTGCTTCATTTCTCTTTGCGTTAGGGATCCCTAACACAGGTAAAGCAACGACGAAGATGTTGGCTGATCATTTCCGCGATCTGGATGCTGTGATGCAGGCCAAAGCCGAGGAGCTCGCTGAGTTACCAGACATTGGTGGGATTGTCGCCGAGAGCATTGTCAGCTTCTTCGCAGATCCAGTTGTAGTAGCTAATGTTTCCCGCTTGCGGGCGTTGGGTGTGGAAGCGAAGGCTCCTGAGGCACCACGTCCTGTTAATACCGATTCCTTCTTTAGTGGCAAAACGGTCGTATTGACCGGTTCCTTGCAAAAGCTTACCCGAGATGAAGCAGCTGAACGTCTGGAAGCACTTGGAGCAAAGGTGTCTGGAAGTGTGTCCAAGAAGACGGATTTAGTTATCGCTGGTGAAAAAGCTGGCAGTAAGCTGGCTAAAGCTCAGCAGTTAGGCATTCAGGTCATTGAGGATGAAGATGAGCTAATTCGCTTGTTGGATATGTAAGTAACAAACTATATTCGATTCCAAAAGGTTCCGGGTTCCATTTCGTTTAAGTGCGAGAGGAGCAGGGGCCTTTTTTGCGTGGATACAACTAAACGTTTCTTTTTTAGAAAAAAATTCGGATGATCTGCTAATATATAGGCTATAGATATTTATTACTATATTTGAAAGGAAACCCTTCCTGTGAAGAGAGAAACGATATTGTTAGTAGATGATGAGAAGGAAATTGTAGAACTGTTAACGATTTATCTCTGTAATGAAGGCTATAGACTGCTAAAGGCTTATGATGGAATGGAAGCGCTGGAATGTCTGCAGAAAGAGGAAGTTGAACTAATTATTCTTGATGTCATGATGCCTAAAATGGACGGGCTAGCTGCATGTATGAAGATCCGTGAAGAGCGGAAAATGCCAATTATCATACTATCAGCCAAAAATACAGATATGGACAAAATCTCCGGCCTGAGCCTGGGGGCAGATGACTACGTGGGCAAGCCGTTTAATCCCTTGGAGATTGTGGCACGAGTAAAATCACAGCTGCGCCGTTATCACGGATTTAATAAGGATAGTAATACGTTGGGAAACGACAGCAGACTAAGCTTTGAGGATCTGACTATAGATACGTCTAAGCATGAGGTGTATGTAGACCAGCAGAAGATTAAACTGACTCCGCGGGAATTCTCTATTCTAGAGCTTTTGGCGAGACACCAAGGTCAAGTGCTTAGCTTGGAGCAAATTTACAATAAGGTATGGAATGAACCTTTTCTAGATGGCGGTAACACAGTGATGGTACATATTCGTAATCTCCGAGACAAAATCGAAATCGATTCGAAACGCCCACGTTACATACAAACCGTCTGGGGAGTTGGCTATAAATTGGACGGACCTTCCTGAAAGGATTAGGTGAGGCTTCTTGAATTCTAAATATATAACGACGATTCGCTGGAAGTTTATGTTCGCTTTTTTGCTGAGTGTGCTTTCAGGCGCTTTGCTGCTTATGGCAGGGTACCAACTCGTCAACTTTATGATCTATCTAAATCCGGCTTCAGAGTCGGCGCCCTATTCACGCATACTGCGCTGGATTATTAATCATATTGGTTCTATGCCACTAATGACAGCAGCGGGTATTATCAGCTTTTTATTATTCTTTTTTATCTACACTCGTAAAGTTGTGCTGTATCTGGAAGAGATCACGAAAGGGATTCGAGAAATTACAAGCTCCGGGATGTCCCATAGAATTGAAGTCAGAACCACGGATGAGCTGGGTGTGCTGGCTGAGAATATTAATGAAATGGCTGAGCGTTTGCAGCACTCCATAGAGGAGGAACGTAAAGCTGTAAATGCAAAAAATGACTTGATCACAGGTGTTTCCCATGATTTACGCACCCCGCTTACCTCTGTCTTGGGTTTTCTGGAATACATCGAACAAGATCGATGTAAGGAAGAAGCGGAAATACGGTATTACGTGGATATAGCCTACAACAAATCCCTGGTGCTGCGTAAACTGATCGATGATCTTTTTGAATACACACGTGTAAATAGTGGAGAGTACCCTTTGGTTATGCAGAGATTGGATTTGAAGGCTTTCATACGGCAGCTGGCGGAGGAGTCGGTTCCTGAACTAACAAAGGCGGATATGGTCTATGAGATCGAGGACGTTGCTGATGAGTTATGGATAGAGGCTTCGCCTAAAGAATTAGTACGTGCTTATGAAAATCTGATTACTAACGCGATCCGTTACGGCAGAAGCGGCGGAAAATTGGAGATAGGTTTCAGTAAAAAGGAAAAGGATGCTGTGGTCCGTATTAGCAACTTTGGAGAGAGGATTGCGGAAAGTGATATCCCTTTTATTTTTGAACGATTCTATCGGGCAGAAAAGTCGCGTTCACAGCATACAGGTGGCTCAGGGCTTGGACTTGCGATTGCCAAAAGTATCATCGAACGCCACAATGGCGTTATTTATGTAGAAAGTACATCTCTTCGCACGGATTTTATTACCCGTTTCCCATTCTTCATAGAATCTTAAGAAAACTCTGGCGGGTTCTTAAGATTTGGAAGTTATCCTTGTGGCACAAGGAGGGAACTACCATGCCAAAACTTCGGACGGTTCGTATCAGCTATTTATATATTTTTATGGGTTGCGCTCTTTTGAGTGCTGCCTTTCTTTTTGTTGTCCAGCGGGCTGTCGCTTTGCTGTATTCTCATTATTCGGGCCAATCAGAAGCCTTTTTTGTCCGGCTTATTCATTGGGTTATTAATCATTTGGGTCAAACCCCTAGTGCCATCCTTCTATTTATTCTAGTCTTCGGTGGGCTGTATGTTCTTCGTTCACAGAAAATAGCTGATGATTTGCGCTCGCTAGTGGTGGGAACCTCGGAGCTGGCAGACAAAGGAGTCGCTCAGAACATCAAGGTTCTTTCTGGAGGAGAAATAGGTGAAATTGCTGCTAACCTCAATCGAATGCAAAGAATAGAAGTTCCAGATAGGGATGCAAGCTCAAAGCGGATAGAGGACACACCAGCAGTAGCTTTATTAATAAGGACTAGGGCGATACTTCGCACCCTCCGTGAGGTTGAAGAGGATGAGGCGGAAGTACATACACTTCTTGCAGCAGCGAATGATGAAGTGCGCAGTATGGAGCGGTTCCTGGAGAACCTGATTATCGAATCATGAGCAGATGGAATGCACGCGCCCGGATATTGCGAGTAGGGTACCTATTATTTGATGTGAGTGTTATTAGTACGGTATTGGCGCTTTTGATTTTTTTTTATGTATACCAGTATGGGGGGATCGTACTTAACCGGCATGAGGATAGGCTGCAATTGCCAGAATCAAGCATCATCACAGCTTCAGATGGAACAGTTATACGAATGACTCCGCTACCGAGCTCGGGTTATAGGCTTACAGCAGCGCTTGAGGAGATGCCGGCTTTATTAATAGATACTTTTTTAACAGTAGAAGACCGCCGTTTTTATAGCCATCAAGGGGTCGATTATAAAGGGATATCACGCGCTTTCTTAAAAAATATCTTGGACATGAGTTTATCAGAAGGTGGCAGTAGTATTACTCAACAGCTTGCTCGCAATCTTTATTTGAACAGAGATAAGAACATGCTGCGCAAGTTAAATGAAACCTCTATTGCTTTTGCCTTGGAGCAGCGACTGACGAAACGTGAGATTTTGCAGCTGTACCTCAATCAGATTTATATGGGGCGGGGACAATATGGAGTAAAAGCAGCAGCGAAGCGTTACTTCGGCGTGTCTGATCTGAAAAAATTGGAGATCTGGCAAATAGCCACTCTGGCGGGAATCCCTAAAGGCCCCTCTATTTATAACCCAGTAGACAATAGTGCATTATCCAAAACGAGAAGAAATCTAGTGCTAAAGATGATGTTCAATCAGCGACTAATCACGTATGAGCAAATGCAGGAAGCTCTGAATAAACAATATCAGCCTCCAGCTGCGGTCGAAAATGGGGTTGCCGGAGTGTATTATGTGGATGCCGCCCTTAAGGAAGCGGCTCAGATCACAGGAAAATCCGTAGAGGAGCTTCGTACAGGCGGCTACACTATAGTTACAGGTTTGAACATCAAAGCACAGCAGGCACTTGAGCGGACCGTTCTCAAAGAGGCTTCATTTCCACCTGACGGAAAAGATCAGCAGGTAGAAGCAGCTATGGCCATAATGGATCATCGTACAGGAGAAGTAGTGGCGTTGATTGGTGGGCGAGATCAAAACGAGGGCAATTTGAACAGAGCTATTATTGATGCACGTCAGCCTGGTTCCAGTTTTAAGCCGATCATTGATTATGGACCTGCACTCGAGAGCGGGAAATTCAACTCGAATAGTATGCTGTCCGACCGTAAAGTTGCTTATGGCAGCTATAAGCCTGAGAACTTGAACGGTATATACCAAGGTCAGGTTACAATGAATACAGCTTTGAAAAAGTCCATCAATGCACCAGCTGTTTGGCTATTGAAGCAGGTTGGAATCTCTTCTGCGCGGCAATTTGCCGCCAAATTAGGAATTGTACTGACGGAGGAGGACAATCATTTATCTATAGCTTTGGGGGGGCTTCATAATGGGGTTTCTCCACTAAAAATGGCCCAGGCCTACAGTGTCTTTGCTAGTGGAGGCAAATTTAATGCGGCTCATATGGTGCGCTCCATAACGGATTCAAAAGGGAAGGTCTTGTATACTCATCCCTCTGAATCACGTCAGGTAATCTCGCCGCGTACCGCAGAAGCGATGACGGCTATGTTACGCAATGTTGTTAATGAAGGAACAGGGAAAAAAGCGCAGATGAACAGACCAGTAGCGGGAAAGACCGGTACGACCCAATTGGACTTGGCTGGCGTGAGCAAGAAAGCCAATCGGGATCTTTGGTTTGTAGGCTATACTTCGGAGTGGACAGCTGCGGTATGGATGGGTTTTGATCGTACGAATCAGGATAATTATATGACTGAAGGCAGCGGGAAGGCTGCCGCTCTATTTTCTACAGTAATGAGTAAAGCCTTAAGTGATCATTGAGAAGTTATTGCGCCGCCCATTCTTCTAATTTCTCATCTCTAGGAAGCAGCAAGGCAAGAAACCCAAGCAGCGGGAGGAAGCCACAAGCGATGAACACTTTAGCAATCCCGATACTATCAATGAGGTTGCCGAGGACTAATGAGCCGATCCCGCCGAGTCCAAAAGCAAGTCCCGTGATCAGACCTGAAACTGTGCCAATGTTGCCCGGATATAGCATTTGAGCATAAATGACGGTAACCGAGAAGCTGGACAGAAGTATGAAACCGCCAATCAGCAGCAATACAGCCGCCCATAATGGACCTACAAAGGGTAGAGCAAGCGCAAAGGGGACGGTTCCGACCATTGACAGTAAGATGAGATTACGCCGTCCAAAACGGTCAGCCAGCGGACCCCCAAAAAATGTACCCACTGCGCCAGCAGCCAAATACATAAAAATATAGATTTGGGCTTTATCCAGTGTCATTTGATATTTGTCCATTAGATAGAAGGCGTAGTAGCTACCGATAGAAGCGCCATACCAAGACCTAACAAAGACTAGGAATACAAGAATAATCGTTGCTGTTCGTATGCTTTTTCGGCGGGCGGGGTCGATTGCTCGTGCTGTTGATTTTTTATGAAAGGTATAACCGGCATCTAGCATTTCTCTATACCAGCGAGCTACATAGGTCTGAACAGCGATTCCGGCAGCCGCGACGATCGTGAAGCCTAGGGCACCAATCTGGCCAAAGGGGATGAATACCCATTTCGTAAGCATTGGACCAAGGGACTGTCCAGCATTGCCGCCCACTTGAAAAATAGATTGCGACAATCCCTTTCGCTGACCTGCGGCCATATGAGCAACACGCATACCCTCTGGGTGGAAGGTGGCTGAACCGAATCCGATCAGGATAACCGAGAATAAGACCAGAAAATAGCTATTGGCATAAGCCAATAGAAGTACACCTAAAAATGTGCTGCACATACCCAGTGGTAATAATATAGGACGGGGTTTACGGTCTGCAGCATATCCAATGACGGGTTGGATTACTGATGACGTCATATTTAAAGCGAATGAGATCCATCCAATCTGGGCGAAAGAGAGCAGTAGATTATCTTTGAGAATAGGGAAGATTGCTGGAATGACTGCCTGTATAGAATCATTAAATAAATGAACAAAACTGACAGCTAACAAAATTTTATAAATCGTTGCCTGCTGCAGATTACGCTGCTCCTTGTCCTTGCTGTCTACCGTGGACGCAGCGTCTGTAGGTTTGGTCTTCATTTTGACTCCTCTCTGTACTGTTAGTTAGAAGGTAAGATTGGCGAATACGATAAATTCTATTTAGCCACAAATAATGGATGAATGGTATCAATTTGTGTTGTATCGAAGTTATTTATACGAATGATTTTTTTATTTCAAAAAAAGCTTGCAAACTCAATGACAGCATGGTATATTATCTCTTGTGCTTACGACGCATCGCACATACGAAACACAAGCGATGAAAAAATAAGTTGACAAGATAGAAACAAACATGATATACTCTAATTCCTGTGCGAGAGACATTGGATGTCGAAATGCCAGGAGCAAGTTCTTTGAAAACTGAACAAATGGAACGCGTTAATTTTTAAAAAAAGATTCATTTAATGAATCGTCAGTTTCAAAATGAGCATATCGCTCTTTTCAATACTAATTGGAGAGTTTGATCCTGGCTCAGGACGAACGCTGGCGGCGTGCCTAATACATGCAAGTCGAGCGGAGTTATTTTGAAAGCTTGCTTTCAAAATAACTTAGCGGCGGACGGGTGAGTAACACGTAGGCAACCTGCCCTTCAGACTGGGATAACTACCGGAAACGGTAGCTAATACCGGATAATTTCTTTTTTCTCCTGAGAGAAGAATGAAAGACGGAGCAATCTGTCACTGAGGGATGGGCCTGCGGCGCATTAGCTAGTTGGTGGGGTAAGGGCCCACCAAGGCGACGATGCGTAGCCGACCTGAGAGGGTGAACGGCCACACTGGGACTGAGACACGGCCCAGACTCCTACGGGAGGCAGCAGTAGGGAATCTTCCGCAATGGGCGAAAGCCTGACGGAGCAACGCCGCGTGAGTGATGAAGGTTTTCGGATCGTAAAGCTCTGTTGCCAGGGAAGAACGTCCGGTAGAGTAACTGCTACCGGAGTGACGGTACCTGAGAAGAAAGCCCCGGCTAACTACGTGCCAGCAGCCGCGGTAATACGTAGGGGGCAAGCGTTGTCCGGAATTATTGGGCGTAAAGCGCGCGCAGGCGGCTATTTAAGTCTGGTGTTTAAACCTTGGGCTCAACCTGAGGTCGCACTGGAAACTGGGTGGCTTGAGTACAGAAGAGGAAAGTGGAATTCCACGTGTAGCGGTGAAATGCGTAGATATGTGGAGGAACACCAGTGGCGAAGGCGACTTTCTGGGCTGTAACTGACGCTGAGGCGCGAAAGCGTGGGGAGCAAACAGGATTAGATACCCTGGTAGTCCACGCCGTAAACGATGAGTGCTAGGTGTTAGGGGTTTCGATACCCTTGGTGCCGAAGTTAACACAGTAAGCACTCCGCCTGGGGAGTACGGTCGCAAGACTGAAACTCAAAGGAATTGACGGGGACCCGCACAAGCAGTGGAGTATGTGGTTTAATTCGAAGCAACGCGAAGAACCTTACCAGGTCTTGACATCCCTCTGAATCTGCTAGAGATAGCAGCGGCCTTCGGGACAGAGGAGACAGGTGGTGCATGGTTGTCGTCAGCTCGTGTCGTGAGATGTTGGGTTAAGTCCCGCAACGAGCGCAACCCTTAACTTTAGTTGCCAGCAGGTAATGCTGGGCACTCTAGAGTGACTGCCGGTGACAAACCGGAGGAAGGTGGGGATGACGTCAAATCATCATGCCCCTTATGACCTGGGCTACACACGTACTACAATGGCCGGTACAACGGGAAGCGAAGCCGCGAGGTGGAGCCAATCCCATCAAAGCCGGTCTCAGTTCGGATTGCAGGCTGCAACTCGCCTGCATGAAGTCGGAATTGCTAGTAATCGCGGATCAGCATGCCGCGGTGAATACGTTCCCGGGTCTTGTACACACCGCCCGTCACACCACGAGAGTTTACAACACCCGAAGTCGGTGGGGTAACCCGCAAGGGAGCCAGCCGCCGAAGGTGGGGTAGATGATTGGGGTGAAGTCGTAACAAGGTAGCCGTATCGGAAGGTGCGGCTGGATCACCTCCTTTCTATGGAGAATCGTTCTCTGCAATGAGAACATTCAAATCGGAAGCTAAGCTTCCAAAACTAATTAACGTGTATCCATTTGTTCGGTTTTGATGGAATTTGCGGGGCCATAGCTCAGCTGGGAGAGCGCCTGCCTTGCAAGCAGGAGGTCAGCGGTTCGATCCCGCTTGGCTCCACCAACAAACTTCATCTATTTGTTATGTCTATACACTTGATCCTTGAAAACTGGATACCGAAACGAATTTGCGTTTTAGAACATCTTTTAGCAACTTGTGTAAACAAGTAAATGTTATTAGTGAGATGATTCCAAAAGAGAATGTCATCGTATGATATTTTCCTGCGGAAAAATCAAGGTTAAGCTAATAAGAGCACACGGAGGATGCCTAGGCGCCAGGAGCCGACGAAGGACGTGGCGAACAACGAAACTGCCTCGGGGAGCTGTAAGCAAGCTTTGATCCGGGGGTGTCCGAATGGGGAAACCCAGCTGTGGTAATTCGCAGTTACTCATTTCTGAATACATAGGAAATGTAGAGGCAGACCAGGGGAACTGAAACATCTAAGTACCCTGAGGAAGAGAAAACAATAGTGATTCCGTCAGTAGCGGCGAGCGAACGCGGAACAGCCTAAACCTAAGAGCTTGCTCTTAGGGGTTGTGGGACGTCTCACATGGAGTTACAAAGGAATATGGTAGGTGAAGAGGTCTGGAAAGGCCCGCGATAGAGGTAAAAGCCCTGTAACCTAAACTGTGTTCTCTCCGAGACGGATCCCGAGTAGTGCGGGGCACGTGAAACCCCGTATGAATCCAGCAGGACCATCTGCTAAGGCTAAATACTACCTGGCGACCGATAGTGAAACAGTACCGTGAGGGAAAGGTGAAAAGCACCCCGGAAGGGGAGTGAAATAGAACCTGAAACCGTGTGCTTACAAAAAGTCAGAGCCCGATCTATGGGTGATGGCGTGCCTTTTGTAGAATGAACCGGCGAGTTACGTTTAACATGCAAGGTTAAGCCGAGAAGGTGGAGCCGCAGCGAAAGCGAGTCTGAATAGGGCGATTTAGTATGTGGACGTAGACCCGAAACCGTGTGATCTACCCCTGTCCAGGGTGAAGGTGCGGTAACACGCACTGGAGGCCCGAACCCACGTACGTTGAAAAGTGCGGGGATGAGGTGGGGGTAGCGGAGAAATTCCAATCGAACTCGGAGATAGCTGGTTCTCCCCGAAATAGCTTTAGGGCTAGCCTCGGTATAAGAGTAGTGGAGGTAGAGCACTGATTGGGTGCGGGGTCCGCAAGGATTACCAAGCTCAGTCAAACTCCGAATGCCATATACTTATTGCCGGGAGTCAGACAGTGAGTGCTAAGATCCATTGTCAAAAGGGAAACAGCCCAGACCATCAGCTAAGGTCCCCAAGTGTGTGTTAAGTGGGAAAGGATGTGGAGTTGCACAGACAACCAGGATGTTGGCTTAGAAGCAGCCACCATTGAAAGAGTGCGTAATAGCTCACTGGTCGAGTGACTCTGCGCCGAAAATGTAACGGGGCTAAACACACCACCGAAGCTATGGCTAGATACGTATGTATCTGGGGTAGGGGAGCGTTGTGTAGGGGTTGAAGGTGTACTGAAAAGAGCGCTGGACACTACACAAGTGAGAATGCCGGTATGAGTAACGAAAAGATCAGTGAGAATCTGATCCGCCGAAAGCCCAAGGTTTCCTGAGGAAGGCTCGTCCGCTCAGGGTAAGTCGGGACCTAAGGCGAGGCCGAAAGGCGTAGTCGAAGGACAACAGTTTGAAATTACTGTACCACCGTAATCCGCTATGAGCGATGGGGTGACGCAGGAGGGTAGTGACGCGGACTGATGGATGTCCGTCTAAGCAGTGAGGCTGATGTGTAGGCAAATCCGCACATCGTTAAGGCTGGGCTGTGATGGGGAGCGAAAATTATAGTAGCGAAGGTCATGATCTCACACTGCCAAGAAAAGCCTCTAGCCAGGAGAAGGTGCCCGTACCGCAAACCGACACAGGTAGGCGAGAAGAGAATTCTAAGGCGCGCGGAAGAACTCTCGTTAAGGAACTCGGCAAAATGACCCCGTAACTTCGGGAGAAGGGGTGCCCCGGTAGTGTGAATAGCACGAGGGGGCCGCAGTGAAAAGGCCCAAGCGACTGTTTAGCAAAAACACAGGTCTGTGCGAAGCCGCAAGGCGAAGTATACGGGCTGACGCCTGCCCGGTGCTGGAAGGTTAAGGGGAGTGGTTAGGGGTAACCCGAAGCTATGAACCGAAGCCCCAGTAAACGGCGGCCGTAACTATAACGGTCCTAAGGTAGCGAAATTCCTTGTCAGGTAAATTCTGACCCGCACGAATGGCGTAACGACTTGGGCGCTGTCTCAACGAGAGATCCGGTGAAATTTTAATACCTGTGAAGATGCAGGTTACCCGCGACAAGACGGAAAGACCCCATGGAGCTTTACTGCAGCTTGATATTGAATTTGGGTACGATCTGTACAGGATAGGTGGGAGCCGTAGAAATCGGAGCGCAAGCTTCGGTGGAGGCGCCGTTGGGATACCACCCTGATCGTATCTAGGTTCTAACCTAGTACCCTAATCGGGTACGGGGACCGTGTCAGGCGGGCAGTTTGACTGGGGCGGTCGCCTCCTAAAGAGTAACGGAGGCGTTCCAAGGTTCCCTCAGAATGGTTGGAAATCATTCGCAGAGTGCAAAGGCATAAGGGAGCTTGACTGCGAGACCTACAAGTCGAGCAGGGACGAAAGTCGGACTTAGTGATCCGGTGGTACCGCATGGAAGGGCCATCGCTCAACGGATAAAAGCTACCCTGGGGATAACAGGCTTATCTCCCCCAAGAGTCCACATCGACGGGGAGGTTTGGCACCTCGATGTCGGCTCATCGCATCCTGGGGCTGAAGTAGGTCCCAAGGGTTGGGCTGTTCGCCCATTAAAGCGGTACGCGAGCTGGGTTCAGAACGTCGTGAGACAGTTCGGTCCCTATCTGTCGTGGGCGCAGGAAATTTGAGAGGAGCTGTCCTTAGTACGAGAGGACCGGGATGGACGTACCGCTGGTGCACCAGTTGTTCCGCCAGGAGCATGGCTGGGTAGCTACGTACGGACGGGATAAGCGCTGAAAGCATCTAAGCGTGAAGCCCCCCTCAAGATGAGATTTCCCAATTAGTAAGACCCCTTGAAGACGACGAGGTAGATAGGTTGGAGGTGGAAGTGCAGCAATGCATGGAGCTGACCAATACTAATCGGTCGAGGGCTTATCCTATACGTAGAATGCAAATTCGTTTCGGATTCAGTTTTCAGGCGATTAAGCCTGTAACACGCTTAGAAATTCATTGTCACTTCTGGTGATGAACCGAATTTCACGCGGCAGCGTCTGTTTCACAGACGCATGTTTGGTGGCGATAGCGGAGGGGTTCCACGCGTACCCATCCCGAACACGACCGTTAAGCCCTCCAGCGCCGATGGTACTTGGACCGAAGGGTCCTGGGAGAGTAGGACGTTGCCAAGCACAAATAGACCACTGTTGATAACTCGACAGTGGCTTTTTTGCGTCTATTATAGATTGTGGAAAACTTGTGGATAATTCATTGGAATTTGCAGAAAACTTACGCACATGTGGATAGATAATTAAAAGGCAAAAAATCACCGAATGGTGTGGATTAAGTACATATTTATGTAGATCTGTCAACAGAAAACCTAAGTAATACACGGGTTGCTGTGGATATAGTCGGATTTATGTGGATAGAGGGATTGATAAGTGGATAATTATTTTAACTTGAATAGGACAAGATTACAAGACTATTTTTGAAACTGCTTAAAGCTGTGGATAACTAAAAAAAGTTCGAAAAATATCCTTATAATTCGCACACAATACACTCTCTTGTTATACTAACCATAAAAGTAAATTCATAAATGGTGAGGTGAGTTTTGTGGATATCAGACAGTTGCACTCAGAAGAGTTTAATCTAAGCATGGATTTATCTGAATATGCTTTTCAATACAAGCTGCCCAGTGAGAAAAGGGCTAATGCTAAGGAAAGATTTAAAGCAGAACGCGTATGGGGTGCTTTTGAAGAAGGTACTTTGGAAGCCAAACTTACTCTTCTTCCATTCCAAGTGTACATACAAGGTAGATTAGTACCTATGGGAGGGCTCGCTGGGGTAGCGACATGGCCAGAGAATCGCAGACAGGGACATGTGGCAAAGCTCCTAGCGCATACGCTGCAAACGATGAATGAGGCGGGGCAGACATTATCTTTTCTGCATCCGTTCTTGATCCCCTTTTATCGCAAATTTGGTTGGGAAGTTTATTGTGAATATAAGAAATACTCCATTCCTGTTGCCAAGTTTCCCAAGAAGGTTGAAGTTGAGGGCAAGGTAAGACGCGGTGTTAAAGATATCGGAGTATTGGACAACTTATACAATCGTTTTGCAGTTAGATATAACGGAACACTTAAGCGTGATTTGGACTGGTGGGAGAACTCTGTTCTGGATGATGAAGGTCAGACTGCGGTATTTTATTCACAGCTTGGGGAACCTGAAGGATACGTACTATATAAGATAGAAAATAGAGAACTGGTCATTGATGAATTTGTGTTTTTGAACGAACAGGCCCGGCAGGGGCTGTGGACATTTCTTGCGAATCACGATTCAATGGTGACCGGTGCATCGCTAAAACTGGTGCCATCCGATGATATGTTACCCTTTTTGCTGCCTGATCCGCGTATAGAGCAGGAGAACTATCCTTATTTTATGGCGCGTATTGTGAATGCTAAAGTATTTGTGGAGAGTTATTCTTTTAAGCGTCACAGCAGTCAGAAGAAACAGGTTATTTATATTGAAGATAAATATGCACCATGGAATGACGGGTTGTGGGAATGGACGGTCTCCGAAGAGGGAGCAGCAGCTTTCTTGCGTATAGAGGGTGAACGGGATGCAGCTGACTTAAGCTGTGATATTGGCACGCTGACGATTCTAATGTTTGGATATAAACTCCCTGCAGAGCTGGCTCGTTATGGACTTGTGACTGGTAGTCCGACGGCTCTGGAATGGCTCGAAGAAATCATTCCGCAAGCTGAAACCGCACTTTTTGATCATTTTTAGAAAATAATTAGGCTCTCCCCTTCGAAAGATGCTGGGAGAGTTCTTTATTTCCGAATACATTCGCTGAAAAAAGTGAAAAATAAGAGAATCCTCTTGGAATTAGCACAGAATATGTTATAATATTAAAAAGTCAAAGAAAGTCAAAGTCAACGCACCTGATGACATACAGTGCGATCCTCTGAATTCGTGAAGTTTTCTTCAGACTTATATGAATGAAGTTCACTAATGAATGTCATTAAGGATGCGGGCCGCAACCGATATTATGAAGCTTTAAAGAGCACTGGAGGATGAGTGATGCGCAATATCTCTGATATTATTGAACAATATCTGAAGAATATTTTGCATGAAAGTCCCGAAGGTACGGTGGAAATCCAGCGAAATGACCTGGCGGACCAGTTCTCATGCGTACCGTCACAGATCAATTATGTTATTAGTACACGCTTTACACTGGAAAAAGGCTATGTGGTGGAAAGTAAGCGTGGTGGCGGGGGATATATTCGTATTCAACGTTTTGAATTGCCACCCAACGTGGCACTGCATGCCCATTTAAACCATACTATAGGTGGCGGGATAGATCAGAACGCTGCCGAAGGGTTGATTTATCAACTGGAGGAAGCTGGTTTTCTAAGCAAGCGTGAGGCGTGTCTTATGCGCGCTGCTGTTTCTCGGGATTGCCTAACGGTTAAGATTCCATATCGGGATGAGATTCGGGCCAAGATTATGAAGGCGATGTTAATCTCTTTGTTAGGCAAATAATTGTCAATCATAAGGGAGGGGCTTTCGCTTATGCAATGTCAGGAATGTGGCGTCAAGCCAGCAACACTCCATTTCACCAAGATCGTGAATGGAGAGAAGACAGAATTTCATATCTGCGAGAGCTGTGCGCGGGAGAAGGGTGAACTGATCCCGGGAACTGCTGGAGGATTCTCCATTCACAGCTTGCTGTCCGGTCTGCTTGATCTCGAAGGGGCCGGTAAGGAAAAGACGGCTGCTACGAAGACTACGCAGAGTCTGCAATGTGAGAATTGTGGGATGACGTACTCGCAGTTTAGCAAATTGGGTCGTTTTGGCTGCAGCTCCTGTTATAAATATTTTAACAGTGCACTGGACCCGCTCTTTAAACGGGTGCATGGCAGCACTTCGCATGTAGGCAAGATTCCCAAACGTGCTGGAGCACAGATTGTGTTCAAACGGCAAATTGATGAATTGAAGCTGGAATTACAGCAAAGTATCGCACAGGAGGAATTCGAAACTGCGGCAGAGCTGCGAGATCAAATTCGCCAACTTGAAAAAGAAATGGCACAAGAGTAAAGTCTTTGATATATAGGGGGGATATGACATGTCAAGTCTCCGATTTACTGAACAAGCGCTTAGTGATTGGATGCGCTCGGGAGGCAGTCACTCCGAGATTGTAATTAGCAGCCGTATGCGTATTGCACGTAACTTAGAGCATCTTCCATTCCCTATGCTTGCTTCCTTAGAGCAATCGGAAGAAGTATTAGAGCTGCTGGCCCCTGTGTTTCATGGGGAAACTGCTGCCGAATTCGGATCTTTTCAACTGATAAAGCTTGCTGAAGTGAATGAACTGGACAAAAAGGTATTGGTCGAGAAACATCTCATCAGTCCTAATCTGGCTAATGATTCACGTGGTGCAGCTGTGATATTAAATGAAGATGAGTCGGTCAGCATCATGATTAACGAAGAAGACCATCTGCGGATCCAATGTCTGTTCCCGGGTCTTCAGGTAAGAGAAGCATGGGAACGTGCGACAGCCATCGATGATATCTTCGAATCGGCTGTTAATTACGCTTTTGATGATAAAAGAGGATACTTGACCAGTTGTCCCACCAATGTGGGTACAGGGCTACGTGCCTCAGTAATGCTGCATTTGCCAGCACTAGTAATGACCCAACAGATCAATCGCATATTGTCAGCAGTGAATCAAGTGGGATTGACTGTAAGAGGAATTTATGGTGAGGGCAGCGAAGCAGTAGGGAACATCTTTCAAATTTCCAATCAGATTACTCTCGGTCAAACGGAAAGTGAAATCATCGAGAACCTTCACAGTGTAGTCACCCAGATTATAGAGCATGAACGAAATGCCCGTGAAAGGCTGCTTGTAGATTCCGCTTTAAGAATTACAGACCGAGTGAAAAGATCTTATGGGATTTTGTGTTATGCAGCTCTAATGGAGCTTAAAGAATCCGCACAACGGCTGTCTGATGTGAGACTTGGGGTCGACCTTGGCATACTGGAAGGCCCTTCGATTTCCGTGCTTAATGAGCTTAACGTTAAGACACAGCCAGGATTTCTGCAAAAAATGTTCGGTGACGAGATGAACGCTACTGAACGGGATATGTATCGGGCGAAACTGCTCCGAGAAACACTGGGAACACAACATTAATATAGATATTTATTATTCATGGAGGTGCAGGAGATATGATGTTTGGAAGATTTACGGAACGCGCACAAAAAGTGCTAGCGCTAGCGCAGGAAGAAGCTGTTCGTTTAGGACACAACAATATTGGCACAGAACATATTTTGCTAGGACTTATTCGTGAAGGAGACGGCATTGCTGCTAAAGCATTAATCGCTTTGGGTCTGGGTCTTGAGAAAATCCAGGACGAAGTGGAGACACTGATTGGCAGAGGCCAAGAACAACCTACGAACATTGCTTATACTCCTCGCGCCAAAAAAGTAATCGAGTTGTCGATGGACGAAGCCCGCAAGCTGGGACATACGTATGTCGGCACTGAGCATATTCTGCTAGGACTTATTCGTGAAGGAGAAGGTGTCGCGGCTCGTGTGCTTAATAACCTCGGCATCAGCTTGAACAAAGCTCGTCAGCAAGTGCTTCAGCTTCTGGGAAGCAGCGAGGCTGCATCCAGTCATAGCGGAACACCTGCTAATGTTAGCACACCGACTCTAGACGGCCTAGCACGCGATTTGACGGCTTATGCCAAGGATGGCAACCTGGATCCAGTTATCGGTCGTAGCAAGGAAATTGAACGTGTTATTCAGGTACTGAGCCGCCGGACGAAGAACAACCCCGTGTTGATAGGTGAACCTGGGGTTGGTAAAACAGCCATTGCTGAAGGCTTGGCCCAAAAGATCATTAATAATGAAATTCCAGAAACACTGCGCGACAAACGCGTAATGACGCTCGATATGGGTTCTGTAGTGGCTGGTACTAAATATCGCGGTGAGTTTGAAGACCGCCTCAAGAAAATCATGGATGAGATTCGCCAAGCGGGGAATATCGTACTCTTTATCGATGAGCTTCATACGCTGATCGGTGCTGGTGGCGCAGAAGGTGCTATTGATGCATCTAACATTCTTAAGCCGGCTTTAGCCCGCGGAGAACTTCAGTGCATCGGTGCGACGACGCTGGATGAATATCGTAAATATATTGAAAAAGATGCAGCTTTGGAGCGCCGTTTCCAACCGATTACGGTGGATCAGCCATCTCCAGAAGAAGCGGTACAAATTCTATTTGGACTTCGCGATCGTTATGAAGCACATCACCGTGTGAAAATTACGGATGAAGCTATCGTGGAAGCTGTAAAGCTGTCTGATCGTTACATTCCGGATCGGTTCCTGCCGGATAAAGCCATTGACCTTATCGATGAAGCAGGGTCTAAAGTAAGGCTTCACTCTTACACTATCCCGCCAAATCTGAAGGAACTAGAAATGCGCTTGGATGATATCCGCAAGGAGAAGGATTCCGCTGTTCAGAGCCAAGAGTTTGAGAAAGCGGCTGCCCTGCGTGATACGGAGCAAAAAATCCGTGAAGAGCTTGATACGACTAAGAACCAGTGGAAAGAAAAACAAGGACGCACCGACTCTGAAGTTACACCTGAAGATATCGCACAGGTTGTCGCAAGCTGGACGGGGATCCCTGTAAGCAAGCTGAAGGAAGAAGAGACCGACCGTCTGCTTAACATGGAAGCTCTGTTGCATGAACGAGTGATTGGTCAGGACGAAGCTGTTAAGGCTGTCAGCCGGGCATTGCGCCGGGCGCGTGCGGGTCTTAAAGATCCGAAACGTCCAATGGGCTCGTTTATCTTCCTCGGTCCTACGGGTGTAGGTAAAACTGAGTTGGCACGTGCGCTTGCTGAAGCTATGTTCGGCGATGAAAATGCGGTCATTCGTATTGATATGTCGGAATACATGGAGAAGCACTCCACGTCCCGTTTAGTTGGTGCCCCTCCTGGATATGTCGGCTATGAAGAAGGCGGCCAATTAACAGAGAAGGTACGTCGTAAACCATACTCTGTAGTACTGCTTGATGAAATTGAAAAAGCGCATCCGGAAGTATTCAACATTTTGCTGCAAGTGCTTGAAGATGGTCGCCTTACCGACTCTAAAGGCCGGGTAGTTGACTTCCGTAATACACTTATCATTCTGACCTCTAACGTAGGCGCACAGGCAATCAAGAAGAATTCGACACTTGGATTCACGGCTGTGCAAGATGCAGGAGCAGAATACGGCAATATGAAGGGCAAGGTTATGGAAGAGCTCAAGAAGAGCTTCCGTCCAGAGTTCTTGAACCGGATCGACGAAATCATCGTCTTCCACTCACTCGATGAGAAACATATCGCTGAGATCGTTACGTTGATGTCTGATGAGCTCCGCAAGCGCCTGCGTGAATATGATGTTGATTTCGTACTTACGGATGCAGCGAAGGCCTTCTTGGCTAAAGAAGGTTATGACCCAGCCTTTGGTGCACGTCCATTGCGCCGGGCAATTCAGAAGCATATTGAGGACCGTCTTTCTGAGGAATTGTTGAGAGGAAATATCCAAAAGGGTGATTCCCTCAATATTGATGAGGTCGGCGGAGAACTTGTGGTGACTAAAGTGGACGCTCCAGTAGCGCCAGCGCTTGAAAAAGAAGTAGAATCTGAATAAAATAAACAAGGCTTTCGCTCCTTATTTATAGAGGAGCGGAAGCTTTTTTTATTGGAAATAGATCAATTTAAAATATACATTTAATGCAAATACCGAATGACCTTTCGTTAAGGGGGTAGAAATGGTAAACTTTCATTAGAAGAAAATGATCCGAATTGTAAACAGTTCGGACCGTAAGGAGAACAAATGGCTAAAGCAAAAACAAAATTTTTTTGCACCGACTGTGGATACGAATCGCCAAAATGGTTCGGGAAATGCCCAGGGTGCCAGGCTTGGAACTCCATGGTGGAGGAAACGGAAAGCGTAGTCAAAACACAGGGAATGAATGCCCCTATTTTTCATAGTAAAGAAAAGGCACAGTCGATCATAAGTATAGAAAGTGACAAGGAACCGCGCATACTGACAGGTATAGGTGAGCTTAACCGTGTTCTCGGTGGGGGGATCGTACCAGGATCGCTGGTACTAGTAGGGGGAGACCCAGGAATCGGTAAATCTACGCTCTTATTACAGACCTCGCATGCCCTTACAACACAGGGATTGCGAGTACTGTATATCTCGGGCGAAGAATCGGTAAGGCAAACTAAGCTGCGCGCGGATCGCCTCGATGCGTTGTCAACGGAGCTTTATGTACTATGTGAGACAAATATGGAAAGCATAGAAGAAGCGATCGAACAAATCCAGCCACAATTTCTTGTCATCGATTCTATTCAGACCGTATTTATGCCAGAAGTAACGAGTGCGCCAGGCAGCGTGACCCAGGTTCGGGAGTGTACGACAAGATTTATGCGTATCGCTAAGATTCGTGGAATTGCAACAGTTCTCGTTGGTCATGTTACCAAGGAAGGGGCTATTGCTGGACCACGGATGCTTGAACATATGGTGGACTGCGTGCTGTATTTTGAGGGTGAGCGGCATCATACGTATAGACTTTTGCGGGCTGTAAAAAACCGCTTTGGCTCTACGAATGAAATCGGCATTTTCGAAATGGGTGAAGCGGGGCTTACCGAAGTAGAGAATCCATCGGAGCTCTTTTTATCGGAACGTCCGCTTGGCGTGGCTGGTTCTACTGTGGTGGCAAGTATGGAGGGAACTAGACCTGTGCTTGTAGAACTTCAGGCACTTGTTGCTGCCACCCACTTCCCTTCCCCACGGCGAATGTGCACAGGCATGGATCACCAGCGGATGGCACTTATTATCGCTGTACTCGAGAAACGGATGGGCATGTTCCTGCAGAATCAGGATGCATACCTGAATGTTGCCGGGGGAGTAAAGCTGGATGAACCGGCGATTGATCTAGCTGTAGCTATTAGTATCGCCTCCAGTTTTCGTGATATTTCAACAAAACCTTACGACGTTTTCTTCGGAGAAGTAGGACTTACCGGTGAGGTAAGAGGCGTTTCGCGCGCGGAAATGCGCGTTAAGGAGGCCGCAAAGCTTGGCTTCCGGCGGGTGATTATGCCTGAGAAGAGCATGAAGGGATGGAAGCACCCGCAAGATATCCAGATTATTGGCGTCAGTACCGTAGCAGATGCACTATCGGTCGCGTTAGATTAGGGGGCACAGGGATATGAAAGAATATAACCAATTAGAGAATATGAATGATCTGCTCAGACTGGCGGCACCGGGTACACCTTTTCGGGAAGGTTTGGAGAATGTGCTGCGCGCTAAGACAGGGGCACTTATTGTCGTAGGGTACAGTCCTGAGGTGATGGACGTAGTGGATGGCGGATTCTCCATTAACTGCGATTTTTCGCCCAATTATTTATATGAGCTAGCTAAAATGGACGGAGCTATTATTCTAAGCGAGGATTTAAAGCGTATATTGTATGCTAATACACAACTTATACCGGATTCCTCTATCTCATCCATCGAGACGGGGATCCGTCACCGGACCGCGGAGCGGGTAGCGAAGCAAACGGGTAAGCTGGTGGTTTCCATTTCACAACGCCGCAATATCATCACGCTTTATCAAGGCTCGATACGTTATGCACTCAAAGAGATCGGCGCAATTTTGGCAAAGGCTAACCAAGCGATTCAGACACTCGAGAAGTATAAAGCAGTGCTCACGCAAGGACTGACGAATTTGTCAGCTTCAGAATATGAGGGCATTGTTACCGTTGCTGAAGTAGTGGGTGTTATCCAGCGTGTAGAGATGGTTCTGCGCATAAAAATGGAGATCAAACGTTATATCAACGAATTGGGCAACGAAGGACGCCTGATCAGCATGCAGATGGAAGAACTGGTTGGAAATACAGAGGAAGAAGCATGGCTTCTATACAGAGACTATGCTAAGGAAGAGCAGGAGGATAAAATCCGTGAAATTATCGCCGGTCTCAAACGGATAAGCGATGATGATCTGATGGATGACAACCATATTGCCCGTATACTGGGTTATTCTTCTACGGCAATTACCTCTGAAGAAGTGGTGACTCCACGTGGTTATCGCCTGCTTAACAAAATTCCGCGGCTTCCGAATGTGATCATTCACAATCTGGTGGAGCGGTTTGAAATGCTGCCTAATTTGATGTCCGCAAGCATTGCTGAATTGGATGAAGTGGACGGAATTGGGGAGGTGCGGGCCCGTAATATTCAGGATGGGCTCAAACGTTTACAGAAGCAAGTTCTTATTGACAGGCAAATGTAAATAACATACAATCACGTAATATTGGGGACGTTAAAGGCCAAAGTTAGAAAATTGAGGTGAAGAAATGATACAAAAATCAATTCCGAGTCTTTTTACGATAGGTAATTTGATGCTCGGAATGTTTGGTATCATGATGGCGTTTGACGGTAAGATTAGCATGGCCGCTATCATGGTTATTATTGCTATGCTGTTAGACGGCTTAGATGGTCGAGTAGCTCGCGCTCTAAAATGCGAAAGCGAATTTGGCAAGGAGCTGGACTCCTTATCTGATGTCGTTTCTTTCGGAGTCGCACCGGCCGTTATTTTGTACGTCTCAAGCCTGCAGGATTTGAACTCTGCATTAGGCTGGACAGTAACTGCGATTTTTCCGGTGTTTGGTGCTTTGCGCTTAGCCCGTTTTAATGTTCGTCCGGGGGTTCCGGGTTATTTTATCGGTTTGCCAATTCCTGCTGCAGGTGGTGTACTGGCCACATTAGCTCTTTTTAATAAAGATGTTTCGGCTCCGTTTATGATCGTTGCTACACTGCTCTTATCTTATTTGATGGTCAGCACTGTTAAATATCCTAATTTCAAAAAGATTGGATTGCCGAAAAAAGCGGTGGTTGGAGCGCCAGTGGTTATTGTTGTTGCAGTGGCTGTAGCTGTAGTGTTCCCAGAGCAAATCGCTAAGCTGATCTTTGTCTTACTTGGAATTTACGCATTATACGGCTTTAAGCAAAATATTGATCGATTGACAGCCAGACGCCGTCATCGTCGTCGTAGCCGTTCAGAGGATAAAGTGTATCACTCCAAGAACGGTTAATCGGTCCATAAGGTAAGGTAACTGAATAAATTATGACCAAAGGTTTTGTCTTCCCTAGGGGATGGCAAAGCCTTTTTGCATTTCCAACGCTACCCCAAGTTTATCGTCTTGAAAATTGGAACATACTGGTGAGGAATAGATCCATTTAGGATGAATAAAAAGGAGGTGCGTTAGGTTATGTGGAAAAAAGTGATTTTGTCTTTTGCCTTAATATGTGGTGCTTGGTCAGGTTTTTCGCTATACCATGCGCTCGAAAGAGGATTCCCCAAGGGGATGGAAAAGCTGGGTGAAAGCTTACCTGTAGAAGGAAGCATTTTATTTACGGTGCTGGGTGCCATTATTTTTTTGTTTGCGGGGTCTTTATGCGCGGAATGGGGAGGTTCAAAACTGCGGGAGGCGGTTCACTACTGTTCGCGTATTCCAATGAATGAATTAGCTGCAAGTGCAGCTGGGCTTACAGGGGGGCTTCTGTTATCTCTCCTGTTATACCCTGCAATGATCTGGCTTGGGAAAGCTGGGCAGCTGCTGCAAGTTCCAGCTACGTTAGCTTTTGGATATCTGGGGCTGCGGATCGGTTTGGAGAAAAAAGAGGAGCTAGCTGCACTGTGGACATCTGGACGCTGGGGTCAAGCGGCTGAGCCGGAAGGCCGCGGGCTTGAGGAACATAAAATCCTCGACACAAGTGTTATTATCGATGGAAGAATCGCTGACATTTGTAAGACGGGATTTATTGAGGGAACCATTGTCATACCTGAATTCGTACTAGAAGAGCTCCAGCATATTGCTGATTCTTCGGATTTGTTGAAGCGGAACCGGGGACGGCGTGGGCTTGATATTCTAAACAAAATTCAAAAAGAGCTTGATGTGAAGGTATTGATCTATGAGGGAGATTTTGAAGAAATCTCTGAGGTTGACAGTAAGTTAGTGAAGTTGGCGAAGGTACTGCAAGGTAAAGTAGTCACTAATGATTTCAACTTAAATAAGGTTTGCGAATTGCAGGGCGTTTCCGTACTGAATATTAACGATCTGGCGAATGCTGTGAAGCCAGTAGTGCTGCCTGGTGAGGAAATCGTAGTTCAGGTCATTAAGGATGGCAAAGAGCATGGGCAAGGTGTAGCCTACTTAGACGATGGAACGATGATTGTTGTAGAGGGCGGACGGGAATATATCGGGACTACGATGGAGGTTCTGGTCACTAGCGTGCTGCAAACTTCGGCCGGACGAATGATATTTGCTAAGCCAAAACTTTTGGAAAAAGCGCAATAAGTGAAGATAAAGTGTATGGGGACTGTCCTATGGGTTGGAAATGCCCGCCAAACACGTTATGATGGGATTATACGTGAAAGACAGGAGCCAGATTAATGTCAAACAGTGTGGGCGTCGTCATTGTGGCGGCAGGCAGAGGAACGCGAATGGGAACTGCGGAGAGCAAGCAATATTTGTTACTGCAGGGGAAGCCGATTATCGTTCATACGCTGGAGGTATTCCAGCAGCACGAATTGATCTCTGAAATCGTGCTCGTAACCGGTGAAGAGGATGTTGAACGCTGCCGGGAATGGATACAGCTCTATAAGCTGGACAAGGTTAAGGCTATAGTAACTGGTGGATCTGAGCGTCAGCATTCCGTACATAAAGGGTTGTTGAAACTTACGACACAGTGGGTAATGGTACATGATGGTGTTCGTCCGTTTGTACAGCCGAATGAAATTGAGGCTTGCTACGAACGAGCGAAGCAGATGGGTGCTTCGGTTCTTGCTGTACCCGTCAAGGATACGATCAAACAGGTGGATAATGAAGGACAAGTACTGTCTACGCCGGATCGGCGAAGTCTGTGGGCGATTCAAACCCCGCAGACTTTTCGTCTTTCTGATTTGCTGGAGGCTTATGCAGCGGCGGAACGGGATGGCTTTCTGGGCACCGATGACTCCAGCTTGGCGGAGCGTGCGGGGATTCCGGTTTCTGTGGTAGAGGGAAGCTACAGAAATATTAAGATTACGACACCTGATGATTTGGATTATGCAGAATTCACAGAAAGAAACAGGGGAGAGGGACAATCATGATCGCTGTAGGACAAGGATTTGATGTGCATCAGCTGGTAGAGGGCAGGCCTTGTATTATTGGGGGAGTTACGATTCCTTACGAAAAAGGATTGCTTGGGCATTCCGATGCAGATGTACTGCTGCATGCAGTTAGTGACGCGATTCTAGGCGCACTTGGACTTGGTGATATCGGCAGACATTTTCCGGATACAGATCCAGCCTTTAAGGACGCAGATAGCTTGAAGTTATTAGAAGAGGTATGGGCACTTGCTCGTGAGCGAGGATATAAGCTGGGAAATATCGATTCAACAATTATCGCCCAAAAGCCTAAGATGGCTCCATACATTCCACAAATGACCGAGATTATCGCACGTGCGCTTAATGCCGACCCGTCCAAGGTGAATGTTAAAGCTACTACAACTGAGCAGCTTGGTTTTGCCGGACGCGGCGAAGGAATTGCCGCACAATCTATTGTCTGTCTACTCCAAGATGTGATATCATCTTGAGATGGTCTAAGTAGTAAATTAAGTTCAACCATATGAAGCGGAGGGAATACAATGACGGATGAAGTCCGGGTGCGTTACGCACCGAGCCCTACGGGACATTTACATATAGGTAACGCCAGAACGGCGCTGTTTAACTATCTGTTCGCCCGTAATAAAGGCGGTAAATTCATTATCAGAATTGAAGATACAGACGTAAAGCGCAATGTCGCTGGTGGTGAAGAGAGCCAGCTTAAGTATTTGAAATGGCTGGGTATGGATTGGGATGAGAGCGTTGATGTGGGCGGAGAGTACGGACCTTATCGTCAGACAGAACGTCTTGACTTATATCGTGTACATTGGCAGGATTTGCTGGACAGAGGTCTGGCTTACCGCTGCTATTGCACAGAGGAAGAGCTGGAAGCGGAACGTGAAGAACAGACTGCTCGCGGAGAAACGCCTCGTTATTCTGGCAAACATCGTGATCTGACTGAAGAGCAACGTCTAGCTTTTGAAGCTGAGGGACGAGTTGCCAGCATTCGCTTCCGTGTGCCAGAAGATCGTACGTATGCGTTTGATGATCTCGTAAAAGGCAGTATTTCTTTTGACACAAAAGAAATGGGTGACTTTGTTATTGTGAAGAAGGACGGAATTCCGACCTATAACTTCGCGGTAGCTGTTGACGATCATCTGATGGCTATTACCCACGTATTGCGTGGAGAAGACCATATTTCCAACACACCCCGCCAGCTTATGATCTATGAAGCGCTTGGCTGGGAGCCACCTTTATTTGGTCACATGACGCTTATTGTTGGCGACAACCACAAGAAGCTCAGCAAACGGGATGAATCCGTTATTCAGTTTATCGAGCAATATGATGAATTGGGTTACTTGCCTGAGGCTCTGGTTAACTTCATTTCTCTGCTTGGCTGGTCTCCAGAGGGAGAAGAAGAGATCTTCAGTAAAGAAGAACTTATTTCTATTTTTGATGCGGACCGTTTGTCCAAAAGCCCGGCTGTATTTGATAAAAACAAGCTGGCGCATCTGAATAATCATTATATTAAGCATGCTGATCCTAAACGGATCTCTGCGCTAGCTATTCCACATCTGCAAAAAGCGGGTAAAATACCTGCTGAGCTGAACGAAGAGCAACAAGCATGGGCGGAAAGCCTTGTCGCGTTGTATCAAGAGCAGATGACTGCAGCTTCTGACATCGTGGCGCTATCGGAACTGTTCTTCCGCAGTCACCTAGAGTTAGAGACGGAAGCAGCGCAGGTTCTGGCTGAAAGCCAAGTCCCTGAGGTATTGTCTGCTTTTCTGGCTAAGGTTGAAGCCTGTCAGGATTTCAGTGCAAGCAACATGGCTGTTCTGATTAAGGAAGTACAGAAAGAAACAGGTCATAAGGGCAAAGCACTCTTTATGCCAATTCGTGTGGCTCTGACCGGACAAACGCACGGACGTGATCTTAATATAACCATTGCTTTGCTCGGCAAAAATCGCGTTATCGAACGTTTGAAATCACAAATTAAGGGCGCTTAAGGTCGTATTTCATACGACTAAACCCCCTTGTCAGTATCTTGTCTTTTGCGCTAAGATAGAATTATATGATAATAGCTGTGATCAGGAGAAGTACGTCCATTGAAGACAATTGCCAGAGAGAATAACCGAGAAAGGGACACCCTTTCGGGCTGGGAGTTATTCATTTGTCCGGGGCAGAACATGCGCCTGTGAGCTGCACGGTTGAATGACCTTTTTAAGGCTCATTAGATCGCGCCGGGAACGTCGCCGTTAATGATGCCAAGTGGAATGAAGAAATTCTGCCGTTTGTTACAATAGCGGCTCATTTGATTCGTTCAAGCAGAGTGGAACCGCGGTTAAACGTCTCTGCAGCATTATGCTGCAGGGGCGTTTTTTGTCTAAATATAAGCAAAAATAATTTTCATACAATACTCTTTGTCTTATATTTCTACGAGATAACAAACCAAGCGAACACTCACAGCATATGTATGATAAGGATGATGGGCCTGGAGACAATACCTTTCTTGTGTACCTGTAAACAGGAGATAAGGAAGTTAAGAAGAGAGGAACCGTGATGTTTAAGCATATTAAGTCGGACATTCGGGCGGTATTTGATAACGATCCTGCTGCCCGCAGCTGGTTCGAGGTTGTCTTCACATATGCCGGCTTGCACGCCATTTGGGGTCACCGGATCGCCCACTCTTTTTTCAAACGCCGCTGGTATACAATGGCTCGTATGGTTTCGCAGTTTAGCAGATTTATGACTGGTGTTGAGATCCATCCTGGAGCTGTTATCGGAAACAGGCTGTTTATCGACCATGGTATGGGGATTGTTATTGGAGAAACCTGCGAAATCGGTGATGATGTTATAATCTATCAAGGGGTTACGCTTGGAGGAACAGGAAAAGAAAAAGGTAAGCGACATCCCACGGTTGGCAACAATGTAGTTATTGGTTCCGGTGCGAAGGTTTTAGGATCTTTTCGTATTGGTGACAATTCAAATATAGGCTCGAATGCTGTTGTGTTGCGTGAAGTGCCTAACAACAGTACAGTAGTAGGGAATCCAGGTCGTGTGGTAAAACGTAATGGAGAACGGGTATCCGATCGGCTCGATCATACGAAGATGCCTGACCCGCTTGTCGATTCATTGCGGTTTTTGCAGAAAGAAATCGAAGAAATTAGGGAAAAGCTTGGCGCAGAAGATAAACAAAAAACCGCACAGCGGATAGCAGAAGCTCAGCAGTATATTGGTGACTATGAAATTTAAGCATCCCGGTATTAAGGAATCCGGAAGAACAGAAAGGGCTGGAATAAGGATGGCTTTACAAATATATAACACAATGACACGCAGCAAGGAGCAGTTTGTGCCCCAGGAGCCGGGCAAAGTTAAGATGTATGTGTGTGGTCCAACCGTTTATGGATATATGCATATCGGAAATGCTAGACCTATAATTGTTTTTGATATGGTCCGGAATTACTTGGAGCAGTTAGGTAATGAGGTGCGTTATGTTACGAATTTCACGGATGTTGATGATAAACTGATTCGCAAAGCCGAAGAAATGAACACTACTGTAGCAGAGGTAGCGGAAACTTTTATTGCTGCTTACCGTGAGGATCTGGAAGGGCTTGGTGTTAAACCGGCAACCTTGAATCCCCGTGTAACGGAAAGCATGGCGCTGATCATTGGATTTATTAAAGAGCTTGAGGAAAAAGGATACGCATACGAAAGCGGCGGCGATGTATATTACCGCACTTCAAAATTTGAAGACTACGGTAAATTATCTCGTCAGAATCTGGATGAGCTGCAGTTTGGTATCCGTGTTGAGGTGGACTCACGTAAGGAAAAACCGGAGGATTTTGTGCTTTGGAAAGCAGCCAAACCTGGTGAAGTGCACTGGAGTAGCCCTTGGGGAGACGGACGTCCCGGCTGGCATATTGAATGCTCGGCTATGGCGCGGGAGTTCTTGGGAGATACGATTGATATCCATGGTGGTGGACAAGATTTGCAGTTTCCACATCATGAATGCGAATGCGCTCAGACCGAAGCTCTCACTGGTAAACCACTCTCTAATTACTGGATGCATAATGGATTCATCAACATCGGTGACGAGAAAATGTCGAAATCGCTCGGTAATGGCTGGCTTGTAAAAGACATCCGTGAGCGTTTTAAAGCAGGAGCTATCCGCTATTTCATGCTATCGACCCATTACCGTAACCCGTTGAATTTCTCAGAGGAATCTATGACTTCCGCCGAAAAGAGCGTTGAACGGATCACGCTTGCAGAGAGTAACGTTAAACATCGGCTTGAACTCACTGCTGATGGTGCTCAAGGTGAGGTCAACTCAGAGATTAATGATAAGCTGTCGGCTATAGTGGCCAATTTCCATGCTAGAATGCAGGATGACTTCAATACGCCTGATGCGATCACGGCTATGTTCGATTGGGTGAGCCTGGCAAACCATACGCTTGCGAATAACGAGGCTGCTCCTGCTGATTTTGCTGCATTGCAGCAAGCTTTTGGCGAAATGAATGCTGTGCTGCGTTTGACGCCTGAACTGGAAGAGGAAATTGCAAGTGAAGAAGTTGAACGGTTGATCGCCGAGCGGGTTGAAGCTCGTAAGAATAAGAATTGGAGCCGGTCTGACGAGATCCGTGATGAATTAGGCCGCTTGGGCATATTGCTTGAGGATACTCCACAAGGAATGCGGTGGCGTCGTAAATGAGTGAGGAACGCAAGTTTGATAACGGATGGTTTCCTTATGAGCCTTCCAAACCTGCGCGACTACTTTCGCCTATTGTTCTAGCTTATGTAGGAGATGCTATCTATGAGGTGGCTGTTCGCCAGTATTTAGTATCTCTTCCGAATTTGCGTCCGAACCATTTGCATCGTTCTGCTACAGGGCTGGTATCCGCTAAAGCACAGTGTGCAATTCTGAACTTTTTGGAGCCTAGTCTCACGGAAGAGGAGAAGGATGTCGCCCGTCAGGGGAGAAATGCGAAATCGGGAAGTGTTCCTAAGAATGCGGATGTGCTTGAATACCGTCATGCTACAGCTTTTGAGTGCTTGATTGGTTACTTGTACTACACAGGACAACAGGAGAGAATAGAAGAAATTGTGCACAAGGGTATACAGTTTATGTTGAAACAGCCGTGATAGGCTTTGGCGAAATAGAAAATAGGAGAAGTGAACATGGAAGAAGAATTGAAGACTGAAGAGGAAATATTGGCAGGGAAGCATTCTGTGCTTGAAGCGCTTCGTGCTGGTCGTACATTAAATAAAATATGGATCGCAGAGACAGCCCAGAAGCATCTGACAGCACCCATCGTTGCCGAAGCCCGGAAAGCGGGAATTGTCATTCAGCATGTGGACAAGCGTAAGCTGGATCAACTGGCACCAGGTGTGCAGCATCAAGGGGTGGTTGCACAAGCAGCACCATTTGCCTATGTTGAAGTGGATGATTTGTTAGCTATAGCAGAAGCCAAAGGAGAACCGGCATTCCTTATTTTGCTTGATGAAATTGAAGATCCTCATAACCTGGGCTCGATTCTGCGGACGGCGGATTGTACTGGAGTACATGGGGTAATCGTACCTAAACGCCGTTCGGCTCAGATAACTGCGACCGTGTCCAAAACATCCGCGGGTGCTGTGGAGTATGTTCCGGTTGCCCGGGTTACAAACCTGGGTCAGACCATTGACCGTCTAAAAGAGCAGGGAGTCTGGGTAGTAGGAACAGACGTGGATACCGATCAGAATCTATACCAATCCGATATTTTCACGGGTCCGGTAGCTGTTGTAATCGGCAATGAGAATAAAGGAATGGGACGCCTGATTCGTGAAAAATGTGATGTGCTTCTTAAGCTGCCGATGGCCGGAAAGATCAATTCATTAAATGCCTCTGTCGCCGCAGGAGTCATTATGTATGAAGTGATACGCCGCCGGCAACTGCAGGGATAGCTATGGCCGACTGGCGCGATGTGCTGCTTGTGGATGGATATAACATGATCGGTGGCTGGCCGGAACTTGTGGCACTGTCCCAGATTGGTATGCAGGAAGCACGCGACCGCTTGATGGATTTGCTGGCAGATTACCAGGCTTTCTCTGGACGAAGAGTTATTGCTGTTTTTGATGCATACCGTGTTCCGGGGTTGGGAAGGTCTTTTGTCCAGGGTAAGGTCCAGGTGTACTTCACCAAGGAAAAAGAAACCGCAGATGAATGCATTGAGCGACTGGTTGGGGAATATAGCAATCGGCGCCGGCAGATCTATGTGGCTACGAGTGATTTTATAGAGCAGCATATTATTTTTGCACAAGGTGCATTGCGAATTTCGGCAAGGGAATTGCATCTGGAAATTGAAGAGAATCAAAAACAAGTAAAAAAAGCTATCGAACCTGGCGGTGTCAGTTCTACTCGTCATTCTTTGGAAGACAAACTGCCTCCCGATGTGCGCAGTAAGCTGGAAAAATGGCGCAGACAGTGAGATCGAGGAAGAATCAGGAAATATTTTATTCCAATTTATGCTATTCTAGATTGATTTTGGACAAACTCCGGTTGACGGTGGAAGGTAACATAATATATACTGATCCTATATTTCGCGAAGTAACGATGTGTCTTGCGTTGCAGCCGGGGGGATTCTTGGTGAGTGTCGACCTCAAGGAAATAATGCTGTCTGAGTATGATTTCATAAGTGATGAAGATATTGTCGAGGCTTTCCGTGGTGGCGACAGTGGCGCATTAGAACACTTGATTAATAAATACCGTAACTTTGTACGTGCTAAAGCCCGCTCTTATTTCTTGATCGGGGCAGACCGTGAAGATATTGTACAAGAAGGAATGATTGGTCTATACAAGGCTATTCGTGACTTTAAAGGTGACAAGCTCTCTTCATTCAAGGCTTTTGCTGAGCTCTGCATTACACGACAGATTATAACGGCTATTAAGACGGCCACTCGTCAGAAACATATTCCGCTGAACTCTTATGTTTCCTTGGACAAGCCCATTTATGACGAAGATTCTGATAGAACACTTATGGATGTCATTTGTGGAACACAGGTTCTAGATCCAGAAGAGCTAATTATTAATCAAGAAGAATTCATTGGTCTTGAAGATAAGATGGCGGAGATTCTAAGTGACTTGGAGCGCAAGGTTCTGATGTTGTATTTAGACGGAAGATCCTATCAGGAGATTGCTGAAGATCTTAAGCGGCATGTAAAGTCTATTGATAACGCTCTACAACGAGTAAAAAGGAAATTAGAAAGATATCTAGAAGTACGTGACAATTGATGATATAATGAACAAGAGAGGGCTCGGACATCGAGTTCTTTTTTTTAGTCTTTTTGAAATCACTCGGATAGAATTAGGTGCTTGCACCATAAATTACTATTTGAGCCGATTTTAGTCGTTGCCGTTGAAGGTAGGTTTATACACAGACGGAATACCCCATAATGGTAAGGAAGACAGCGAAGTGTGAGGAAGAGATAGACCCAAAGACAGGGTACGGCCATATGACTACTAAACCCGGAATTACCCAGTGCAGAACGGAATTCTTTCGTTGACACAGACCTTGACATTATGCTAAAGTGTTTTAGGTAGGCCTAAATTCGCGGCTTTTTTTTAGGATCAATATTTGCGTCTTCTAATGTGAATTGGAAGGACGTCTCGGGAGGTGCACATCATGCGGGTAATTATCACTTTGGCTTGTACAAGTTGCAAACAAAGAAACTATGCGACTACCAAAAACAAGCGAAATCACCCCGACCGCATGGAGATGAAGAAATTTTGCAAGTATTGTAACTCGCAAACTCCTCATCGCGAAACCAGATAGTCTGTGGAGGTGTAGTCGGCATGAAACGTAGTTTCAAGTCTATGTTTTCCTTTTTCACTGAGAGCTGGAGTGAACTCAAAAAGGTTCGCTGGCCAAGTCGTAAAGAATTGACCAACTATACATTGATCGTTCTCGGTACGATTGTAGTTGTCGCTATTTACTTCTGGGTTCTGGACATCGGTATTTCCGCTGTGATTGAAGCGATTATTTAGAGAGGTCCCAGGTGGCTTGATATGGAAAAAAGATGGTATGTCGTTCATACCTATTCTGGGTATGAGAATAAGGTCAAAGCCAATTTGGAAAAGCGCGTTGAGTCCATGGGCATGGAAGACAAAATATTCCGCGTTCTTGTTCCTATGGAAGAAGAAATCGTAAACAAAGACGGTAAGAAAAAAACCGTTATGCGTAAAGTTTACCCCGGATATGTTTTGGTGGAAATGGTTCAGACTGATGATTCCTGGTATGTTGTCCGCAATACTCCGGGCGTTACTGGATTTGTTGGTTCGACAGGCTCAGGGTCTAAACCAACAGCTTTGCTTCCGGAAGAGGTAGAACAAATTCTGAAGCATATGGGCATGGTTGAACCTAAAGCGAAGATTGATTTCGAAATCAAGGAATCCGTACGTATTATGGTTGGTCCGTTTGCGAATTTTGTGGGCTCCGTGGAAGAAATTTTGGCTGACAAGAGCAAGATCAAAGTGCATGTTAACATGTTTGGACGGGAAACCCCGCTAGAGTTGGATTTCACTCAAGTGGAGAAAATATAACATAAGCTAGGGTTTCTTGTGGGAGAGCGCTATTGGCGTTCGAAGACCACTATTTTTGCAAGGAGGTGTCACTCATGGCTAAAAAAGTTATTAAAATGGTGAAACTGCAGATTCCTGCAGGGAAAGCGAATCCAGCGCCTCCAGTAGGTCCGGCGTTAGGTCAAGCAGGTGTCAACATCATGGCATTCTGTAAGGAATTTAATGCTCGTACTGCCGACCAGGCTGGCTTGATCATTCCGGTTGAAATTACAGTATTTGAAGACCGTTCCTTTACTTTCATCACTAAAACTCCTCCGGCTGCTGTTCTGCTTCGCATCGCTGCTAAAGTAGAAAAAGGATCCGGCGAACCAAACAAGAAAAAAGTAGCAAAAATCGGCCGCGCTGCGGTACGTGAAATTGCTGAAACAAAAATGCCTGACCTTAACGCTGCAACTGTTGAAGCTGCAATGCGTATGGTTGAAGGTACTGCTCGCAGTATGGGTATCACAATCGAAGACTAGTAGTTTTCGAAGAATCGGTCATTCGTGACCCGCAAGTATGTGGGAGGAATTTCCGCTAACACCACAAAGGAGGAACATTTTCATGGCTAAACATGGTAAGAAATACCAAGAAGCTGCTAAGCTGATCAACAGCGAAGCAACTTACGAGCCTTCAGAAGCTGTAGAGCTTGTGAAAAAGGCAGCGACTGCTAAGTTCGACGAAACCGTTGAAGCAGCAGTTCGTCTGGGTGTAGACCCGCGTAAACAAGACCAAGCAGTTCGTGGTGTTGTTGTCCTGCCTCACGGCACTGGTAAAACACAACGCGTGCTTGTATTTGCAAAAGGTGAAAAAGCGAAAGAGGCAGAAGCTGCTGGCGCTGATTTTGTTGGTGATCAAGACATGATCAACAAAATTCAACAAGGCTGGTTTGAATTTGATGTCTGCGTAGCTACACCTGATATGATGAGTGAAGTCGGTAAACTGGGTCGTCTGCTTGGTGGTAAAGGTCTTATGCCTAACCCTAAAGCTGGCACAGTTACATTCGATGTTTCCAAGGCTGTGCAAGAAATCAAAGCCGGTAAAATCGAATACCGTCTCGACAAAGCAGGTCAAATTCACGCGCCAATCGGCAAAGTGTCCTTTGATGCTGCACAATTGAACGATAACCTTAAAGCTCTTATCGACGCTTTGAACCGTGCGAAACCAGCTGCTGCTAAAGGTGTATACCTTAAAGGCATCTCGATTTCTTCCACAATGGGACCTAGCGCTCGTGTGAACACAACCGTCTTCAGATAATTAAGGGTTGACTCTTTGAGTCAATTTTGATAATCTATAACAGTTGTGAAACTTAAGGTATCAATCTTAACCTTGAATATGCTTACCGTAGACAGTAGGTGCCTTAGTGCTTAATTTCCTACCGAGGTGTTGTGATAGAAACAAGAAGTAACGAGCTTGCTCGTATAACTTTCGTTTTATCAAGCCTTCGTGATTCTGCGGAGGCTTTTCTACTGCCTGCGTAGGAGCGGTGAAGCTTTCCTTGGAAAGAACGCCGACACATAAATTTTCAGGAGGTGTATACATTGGCAAATGCAAAAGTAATTCAAGCAAAACAAGACGCGGTTGACGTCGTTACTGCAAAACTGCAAAACAGTCTTTCGACTGTTGTAGCTGACTACCGTGGATTGAACGTTTCCCAAGTGACTGAACTGCGTAAGCAACTTCGTGAAGCTGGCGTTGAGTTTCAAGTCCTGAAGAACACATTGCTACGTCGCGCAACTGCTGCGGCTGAGTTGAGTGAATTGGATGAAGTTTTGACTGGTCCAACAGCTATCGCATTCAGCACAACTGATGCAGTAGCACCAGCTAAAATTTTGAACGATTTCGCCAAGAAAAACGACGCTTTGAAATTGAAGGGCGGCGTAGTTGAAGGTCGTGTCATTGACGCGGAACAACTGAAAGCACTGGCTGAGCTTCCATCCCGCGATGGTTTGCTGTCCATGCTGCTTAGCGTACTTCAAGCTCCAGTGCGCAACTTCGCGCTTGCAGTTAAAGCTGTTGCTGAAAAAGAAGAACAAAGCGCGTAAGCCTTTGACTCTTGCAGCATAATCAATACCACAAATAAATTTAAATATAAAATGGAGGTTCAATCATGAGTAAAGAAGCAATCTTGGAAGCAATTAAAGGCATGAGCGTATTGGAACTGAACGACCTGGTTAAAGCAATTGAAGAAGAATTCGGTGTAACTGCAGCAGCTCCAGTAGCAGCTGGCGGTGCGGTAGCAGCAGTAGCTGAAGAGCAATCCGAATTTGACGTAATTTTGACAGGCGCTGGCGCTTCCAAAATCAACGTTATCAAAATCGTTCGCGAAATCACTGGTCTTGGCTTGAAAGAAGCTAAAGATCTTGTAGACAACGCACCAAAAGCAATCAAAGAAAAAGTAAGCAAAGACGAAGCCGAAGCTACTAAAGCAAAATTGGAAGAAGCAGGCGCAGCTGTAGAAGTGAAGTAATTCCTTCTATTACTGAAAACCCCTTGAACTTGTTCAAGGGGTTTGTTTTATAAATAGAGTTAGTAGGGCGTATATACCAACTGCTAACATAATAGGAAAGGGAGGAAAGAGATGTCGCAACATTATTATTCGCAGCAGCCGGAAGTACGTCATGACAGACGTAGCATTGATACCGTACTAAGAGGCAAAAGCTTTCGTTTTACGAGCGATGCCGGTGTATTCTCTAAAGGAGACATCGATTACGGTAGCCGAGTTCTTATTGAAGCTATGATAATTCCGGACGGTTCAGCGGTGCTTGATGTAGGTTGTGGTTATGGGCCGATTGGCATAAGTGCAGCATACCTAGCTCCCAAAGGACATGTGACCATGATTGATATTAACAGTCGTGCGGTAGAACTGGCGCGTGAGAATGCTCAGCACAATGGAATCCGGAATGTTACGATAATGGAAAGCGATGTGCTCGGCGCATTGAATGAGCAGCAGAAGTTCGATGTGATTCTAACTAATCCTCCGATTCGTGCAGGAAAAGCTGTAGTGCATAAGATTTTTGAAGATGCTTATGAACATTTAAATGAGGGTGGCTATCTGTGGATTGTAATTCAGAAGAAGCAGGGCGCTCCATCAGCAGTGGCAAAACTAGAAAGCTTGTTCTCAATGGTGGAAGAAGTGGGGAAAGACAAAGGCTATCGTATTATTAAAGCGCAAAAATAAAATACAATAGGTTATTGACATGTGATAGTGATAATGGTATTATTATAAAATGTCAGTATTAAGATAGGCTCCATGTCTTTAGTTTGCTGAAATGTCAAGCAATATATTGTCGCCCGGCTAGCGCATGCCGCACGGCAAGTTTTTGCGAGTTGGTTGTCTATGCTCTAACGCAGCGAATGCTACGTGGTAATAGATAATAGCGCATAAACTATTGCTTGGTGACGTATAATATGTACGTTTTGGGCAAATCTACTTGATAAGGAGTATTTTGGTCATGGATAAATGCGCTCTTTTTTCGAAGATTTCGATAAGGGCTTTTCTTTTATTTATGACTGAATCCTTGTAGTATGGTTCCATTATACGGTTCCAAACAAGGGTTCGCAATCAATTTTTAAGTGAGTAGACATGAGGGGTGAGTAAAGTTGGCAGGACATCTTGTTCAGTATGGTCGACGCACTCGGCGGAGCTATGCGAGAATTAACGAGGTACTCGAGGTCCCGAACCTGATCGAGATCCAACAAAAATCTTATGATTGGTTTTTGGAGGAAGGATTGCGGGAAATGTTTCAGGACATCTCGCCGATCCAGGATTTCACAGGTAATTTGGTACTAGAGTTCATTGATTACAGCCTGGGTGAACCGAAATATACGGTTGACGACGCTAAAGAGCGGGACGTAACGTATGCGGCTCCTCTGCGTGTAAAGGTGCGGCTCATTAATAAAGAGACCGGTGAGGTTAAAGAGCAGGAAGTGTTCATGGGAGATTTCCCGCTGATGACGGAGACCGGCACTTTTATTATTAATGGTGCGGAACGGGTTATTGTCAGCCAGTTGGTTCGCTCTCCAAGCGTCTATTTCAGCACAAAAGTGGATAAGAACGGCAAAAAAACCTACACCGCCACAGTAATCCCGAACCGCGGAGCCTGGTTGGAACTAGAAACCGATGCTAAGGACATTATGTATGTTCGTATCGATCGGACTCGTAAAATTCCTGTTACCGTACTTTTGCGTGCTCTCGGTTTCGGTAGTGATGCCGAAATTCTGGAATTGCTTGGCAATGATGAATATATTCGCAATACGCTGGATAAAGACAACACGGACTCCACGGAGAAGGCGCTTATTGAGATTTATGAGCGTTTGCGTCCGGGCGAACCGCCGACACTAGACAATGCCAAAAGTTTGCTGGTTGCGCGTTTCTTTGATCCAAAACGCTACGACCTAGCTAACGTAGGCCGTTACAAAATCAATAAAAAGCTACACATTAAGAACCGTCTTTTCAATCAACGTCTTGCTCAGCCTTTGGTTGATGACTCTACTGGAGAAATCCTGGCAGAATCCGGCCAAATGGTCGATCGTAGATTGCTTGATGAATTGATTCCATATTTCGAAAAAAATGTTGCCTTTAAAAACTACCGCGTTACTGGCGGAGTTATGGACAGCGAAGATATTCCTCTTCAAACAATTGACGTATTCTCGCCAATTGAAGAAGGCCGGGTTATTAAGCTGATCGCTAACGGCAACATCGACAAATCTGTTAAGCATATTACTCAAGCTGATATTATATCCTCAATCAGCTACTTTATTAATTTGCTTCACGGAATTGGCAATACCGATGATATCGACCACTTGGGTAACCGTCGTCTGCGTTCTGTAGGTGAACTCTTGCAGAATCAGTTCCGTATCGGTTTGTCCCGGATGGAACGTGTTGTACGTGAAAGAATGTCGATTCAGGATGCTAATGCGATTACGCCTCAGGCTCTGATCAACATTCGTCCGGTCATCGCGTCTATTAAAGAGTTCTTCGGTAGCTCCCAGCTGTCTCAATTTATGGATCAGACGAACCCGCTTGCGGAACTTACGCATAAACGTCGTCTGTCCGCCCTCGGACCTGGTGGTTTGACACGTGAACGCGCGGGCTTTGAAGTTCGTGACGTCCATCACAGTCACTACGGTCGGATGTGTCCAATTGAAACGCCGGAAGGTCCAAACATCGGGTTGATCAACTCCTTGTCCACCTTTGCCCGCATCAATGAATACGGCTTTATTGAAGCTCCGTATCGTTGGGTGGATCCGAAGACTGGTAAGGTGACTGAGCAAATTGACTATCTGACTGCTGATGAGGAAGATAATTATGTAGTTGCTCAGGCTAACGTGTTGATCGAAGAAGATGGCACCTTTAAAGAAGACATGGTAATCGTTCGTTACAACAAAGACTCAGACAACATTACAACGATGCCAAGTAATCGTGTCGATTACATGGATGTTTCGCCTAAACAGGTTGTATCTGTCGCTACGGCGCTCATTCCGTTCCTTGAGAACGATGACTCCAACCGCGCACTGATGGGATCTAACATGCAACGTCAAGCCGTTCCGCTTCTAATTCCAAAAGCTCCGCTGGTCGGAACAGGGATGGAACATAAATCCGCTAAGGATTCTGGCGTATGTATCGTTTCCAAGTATGACGGTATTATCGAACGTTCTTCAGCTAATGAAATTTGGCTGCGTCGCGTTGAGACTGTCGAAGGCAAGGAAGTTAAAGGCGATATCGTTAAATATAAATTACACAAATTTATGCGTTCTAACCAAGGTACCTGTATTAACCAACGTCCTCTAGCTAAAAGAGGGGACATTGTTAAGAAAGGTGATATCCTGGCAGACGGTCCTTCCACAGAAATGGGCGAACTTGCTCTTGGCCGTAACGTAGTCGTTGCGTTCATGACTTGGGAAGGTTATAACTACGAGGATGCGATCCTGTTAAGTGAAAAGCTGGTTAAGGAAGATGTATATACTTCGATTCATATCGAAGAATACGAATCTGAAGCTCGCGACACTAAACTGGGACCTGAAGAAATTACGCGCGATATTCCGAACGTCGGCGAAGAAGCTCTGCGCAATCTTGATGAGCGCGGAATCATCCGTATTGGTGCGGAAATCAGCGCTGGTGACATTCTGGTTGGTAAGGTTACTCCTAAGGGTGTGACTGAACTGACAGCAGAAGAACGTCTCCTGCACGCTATCTTTGGTGAGAAAGCTCGTGAAGTACGGGATACCTCTTTACGCGTTCCTCATGGTAGTGATGGTATTATCGTGGACGTTAAAGTCTTTACACGTGAGAACGGCGATGAGCTGCCTCCTGGTGTAAATCAATTGGTTCGTGTCTACATCGCTCAGAAACGTAAGATTTCTGAGGGTGACAAGATGGCCGGACGTCACGGTAACAAGGGTGTCGTTGCCCGTATCCTGCCAGAAGAAGATATGCCGTTCCTTCCGGACGGTACGCCAGTACAGGTTGTTCTTAACCCTCTGGGCGTTCCTTCTCGTATGAACATCGGACAGGTGCTTGAGGTCCATATTGGTATGGCCGCATTGCGTCTGGGAATTCACATTGCAACGCCGGTATTTGACGGAGCGCGTGAGTACGACGTGTTTGATACGATGGAAGAAGCAGGTATGCAGCGTAATGGTAAGACTGTACTGTATGATGGCCGTACAGGTGAACGCTTCGAACGTGAAGTTACTGTTGGTGTCATGCACATGATCAAACTGGCGCACATGGTTGATGATAAGATTCACGCCCGTTCAACAGGACCTTACTCACTAGTTACGCAACAACCATTGGGTGGTAAAGCTCAATTTGGTGGACAGCGTTTCGGGGAGATGGAAGTGTGGGCGCTTGAAGCTTACGGTGCTGCATATACATTGCAAGAAATTTTGACCGTGAAATCCGATGACGTGGTTGGTCGCGTGAAGACGTACGAATCCATTGTCAAAGGTGAAAATGTACCGGAACCAGGTGTTCCTGAGTCGTTCAAGGTATTGATCAAAGAACTGCAGTCCCTGGGTATGGATGTTAAGATTCTTAGCGGTGACGAGCAGGAAATTGAAATGAGAGAATTGGACGATGAGGACGAGACGTCAGGCGACAAACTAAGCCTCAATTTAGAAGGTTCAGAAGTCGGAGTAGAATAATCAAGCTGGAGCTTAAAAGTTCCATTTTATAAAGGACCGCACGCCCTCTTTTGATGTAACAGTCAGAAGAGGGTAAAGCGGTACTAAATCAGGATTAGGTTAAGGAGGGTTGCTCCTTGTTGGACGTTAACAATTTTGAATTTATGAAAATCGGACTCGCTTCTCCGGAGAAGATTCGTTCATGGTCCCGCGGAGAAGTTAAGAAACCGGAAACCATTAACTATCGTACATTGAAACCGGAAAAAGAGGGTCTTTTCTGTGAGCGTATCTTTGGACCACAAAAAGACTGGGAATGTCATTGCGGTAAATACAAACGTGTCCGTTATAAGGGCGTAGTCTGCGACCGTTGTGGCGTTGAGGTTACCCGTGCTAAAGTTCGTCGTGAACGTATGGGTCACATTGAATTGGCTGCTCCGGTATCTCATATCTGGTATTTCAAAGGTATCCCAAGCCGCATGGGGCTTGCACTAGATATGTCTCCAAGATCACTTGAAGAAATTATCTATTTCGCATCTTATGTTGTAACGGATCCAGGTGAAACTCCACTGGAAAAGAAACAACTTCTGTCCGAGAAAGAATATCGTAGCTACCGTGAAAAATACGGTTACGGGTTCCAAGCCGGCATGGGTGCTGAAGCTGTTAAAAAGCTTCTTCAAGATATCGACATCGATAAAGAGCTGGAATTCCTCAAAGAAGAACTGCGTACGGCCCAAGGCCAACGCCGTAACCGGGCGATCAAACGTCTGGAAGTCATTGAAGCATTCCGTAACTCCGGCAACAAGCCTGATTGGATGATCATGGATGTTCTTCCGGTTATTCCTCCGGAGCTTCGTCCGATGGTTCAGTTGGATGGTGGCCGTTTTGCTACGTCCGATTTGAATGATCTCTATCGCCGTGTTATTAACCGGAACAACCGTCTGAAAAGACTGCTTGATCTCGGTGCTCCTGACATTATCGTGCAGAACGAGAAACGGATGCTCCAGGAAGCTGTCGATGCTCTCATCGATAACGGCCGTCGGGGACGTCCGGTAACCGGTCCTGGTAACCGTCCACTTAAATCGCTCAGCCATATGCTGAAAGGTAAACAAGGACGTTTCCGCCAGAACTTGCTCGGTAAACGGGTTGACTACTCTGGACGTTCCGTTATCGTTGTAGGACCGTACCTCAAGATGTATCAGTGCGGACTTCCTAAGAAAATGGCGCTAGAATTGTTCAAGCCTTTTGTTATGAAAGAATTGGTTAATAAGGGCCTTGCCCACAACATAAAGAGCGCGAAACGTAAAGTTGAACGCGTAAGTCCTGAAGTTTGGGATGTACTCGAAGAAGTAATTAGAGAACACCCAGTGCTTCTAAACCGCGCACCAACACTTCACCGTCTCGGTATTCAAGCATTTGAACCGATTTTGGTGGAAGGTCATGCTATTCGTCTTCACCCACTCGTATGTACGGCGTACAATGCCGACTTTGACGGTGACCAAATGGCGGTGCACGTTCCTCTGTCTGCAGAAGCTCAAGCGGAAGCACGCATTCTCATGCTTGCATCTGGTAATATCTTGAACCCTAAAGACGGTAAGCCAGTTGTAACACCTTCCCAGGATATGGTCCTTGGTACTTTCTACTTGACCATGGATAACAAGGAAGAAAAGGGTAGTGGTATGATTCTGCGTACCGTTAACGAAGCTGTATCAGCTTACCAACGCGGAACTGCAGGACTTCATGCTCGTGTTGCTATTCCGGCTAAAGCACTTGGCAAAACATGCTTTACGGAAGAACAACAAAATGCAATGTTGATTACTACGATCGGTAAGATCATCTTTAATGAAATCTACCCAAGTAGTTTCCCTTATATCAACGAAGCAACCAAAACCAACTTGCTGCACGGCACACCAGAGAAATACTTTATCTACGAAAAAGGCGCGAACATTCGCGAGCTGATTGAATCCGCTCCAGAAGCCAGTGCTGTAGGTAAAGAATATCTGGGTCTGATAATTGCTCGTTGTTTTGAAACTTATCACACAACCAAAACTTCTATGATTTTGGATAAAATTAAACAGCTCGGATTCACTTACTCCACACGTTCTGGTGTTACAGTTGCCGTGTCGGACGTTATTGTTCCTGAGGAAAAGGTTACCATCCTGAAAGAGTCTGAAGCTAAGGTTGATGTGGTTGCTAACCAATATCGCCGTGGTTTGATCACCAATGACGAACGGTATGACCGTGTTATTGAGATCTGGTCGAAGACTAAGGATGATCTTACGAACATCCTGCTTAAGTCGATGGACCGTTTCAACTCTATCATGCTCATGGTTGACTCTAAAGCGCGTGGTAACAAATCGCAGATCACTCAGCTGGGTGGTATGCGTGGTCTGATGGCAACACCTTCAGGTCGGATTTTCGAATTGCCAATCAAGGCGAACTTCCGTGAAGGTCTTACCGTCTTGGAGTACTTTATCTCCACTCACGGAGCGCGTAAAGGTCTTGCCGATACCGCACTTCGTACCGCTGACTCAGGGTATCTGACACGTCGTCTTGTTGACGTTGCCCAGGACGTTATTGTCCGTGAAGAAGATTGTGGAACCGATAAAGGCTTCACAGTTAGTCGTATTCAGGATGGTAAAGAGGTTATCGAGGATCTGTATGACCGTATTGAAGGTCGTTACTGCTTCGAAACTGTTCGTCACCCAGAAACAGGCGAAATCATTGTTCACCGCAATGATTTGATTGACTCCGATAAAGCGGAGGCAATTGTAAACGCAGGTGTAACTAAGCTGCAAATTCGTTCTGTACTGAGCTGCCGTGCCCGTCATGGTGTTTGTAAGAAATGTTACGGACGTAACTTGGCAACTGGTAAACACGTTGAGATTGGTGAAGCAGTTGGTATTATTGCCGCACAATCTATCGGTGAACCAGGAACCCAGCTTACAATGCGTACGTTCCATACCGGCGGTGTTGCCGGTGATGACATCACTCAAGGTTTGCCGCGTATTCAGGAGTTGTTTGAAGCTCGTAACCCTAAAGGTCAAGCTACAATCAGTGAGATCGATGGCGTAATCAAGGAAATCCGTGAAACCAAAGACCGTCGCGAAATCGAGGTTCAAGGTGAAGCAGAATCCAAGACTTATTCCATAACTTATGGTTCACGTCTACGTGTTAGCGAAGGCCAAGAAATCGAAGCCGGCGATGAGCTGACAGACGGTTCGATTGACCCTAAAGAAATGCTGCGTATCAAAGGGATCCGTGGGGTACAAAACTACATTCTGCAAGAAGTACAGCGTGTATACCGTAACCAAGGCGTTGAGATCAATGATAAGCACATTGAAGTTATGATCAAGCAAATGCTTCGGAAGATCCGTATCATTGACGCAGGTGACACAAGTCTGTTGCCAGGTGCATTTGCGGATATTCATGAGTACGAAGGTGCTAACAAGGAAGCTATTTTGTCTGGTAAAGAGCCTGCTGTTGCTAAACCAGTCTTGCTCGGTATTACCAAGGCGTCTCTTGAAACTGATTCCTTCTTGTCAGCTGCATCATTCCAAGAAACTACTCGTGTCCTAACAGACGCTGCTATCAAAGGTAAAGTAGATAAGTTGCTTGGACTTAAAGAAAATGTTATTATCGGTAAGTTGATTCCTGCAGGTACTGGGATGAACCGTTACCGTAACGTTAAGCTAAGTGATCCAAATGCAGAAAGCGAACTTGAATCATTAGAGACGGTTCCTGCTGAATAAATTAGCAATCATGGTAGTGTGCTCATGTCATACCTACTCATAGGTGTGGCATGAGTGTTCTGCTGTGTATAATTTCTATAAAAATTGTTGCTGAATTTCTTGACACCATCTATTGATAATGCTAAAATGTCTAAGGTGCGTGAGTAGCCATGTTATCCTTGTTCATTGGAGGTAAAGAGAATGACTGATGATAGAGGACTACAGGATGCTCAGGTCAAGATCGGTACCAAACAAACCGTCAAGGCGGTAGAGTTGGGCCTAGCCGCAGAAGTCTATGTGGCAGAGGACGGAGATCAAAGGCTTACTTCCAGGATAGTTTTGCTTTGTAACAAACAAGGTGTTAAGATCACATATGTGGATACGATGCTGAATTTGGGCAAGGCCTGCGGAATAGAAGTTGGCGCTGCGATGGCAGCCGTCTTAAAACAATAGCTACAGAAATGTTTTTGTACTGGGGTGAACACCAGCGGCAAGAACTTTTCATTTGTCTTTTTATGAACCGCCTGGGTCTGTGGGCTTAGAGTTCTTAAATCGACTATCATTTCAGGAAGGGGGTGGCAACAACATGCCAACAATTAACCAATTGGTTCGTAAAGGCCGTCAAGCCAAAATCGAAAAATCTAAATCTCCCGCTCTTCAAAAAGGGTATAACGCCCTCAAGCGTGAGGCTACAAATTTGAGCGCTCCGCAAAAACGCGGTGTGTGCACTCGTGTAGGCACAATGACTCCACGTAAACCAAACTCAGCGCTTCGTAAATATGCCCGTGTTCGTTTGACGAACCGTCTCGAGGTAACAGCTTATATCCCGGGTATCGGACATAACTTACAAGAGCACAGTGTTGTATTACTTCGCGGAGGTAAAGTAAAGGACCTTGCAGGGGTTCGTTACCATATCGTTCGTGGTGCTTTGGATACAGCAGGTGTAGCTAACCGGATGCAAGCTCGTTCTAAATACGGTGCAAAACGTCCTAAAGCTAAGAAGTAAGATAACAATATCTGAATAATAAACATTTAAGAAAGGGGGATATCCATGCCACGCAAAGGTCCAGTTACAAAGAGAGACGTATTGCCAGATCCGTTGTATAATAGCAAGTTGGTTACTCGTTTGATTAACCGCATTATGCTGGGTGGTAAAAGAGGTGTCGCTCAAAGCATTCTGTACAATTCATTCAAATTGATTGAAGAACGTACGGGTAAAGATCCGATGGAAGTTTTCGAAGCTGCCATCAAGAATATCATGCCGGTTTTGGAAGTCAAAGCTCGTCGTGTCGGTGGTGCTAACTATCAAGTACCTATCGAGGTTAAACCAGAGAGACGTACTGCTCTGGGATTACGTTGGCTCGTAAACTACTCTCGCAACCGCGGTGAGAAGACTATGGAAGAGCGTTTGGCGGCTGAGATCATCGACGCTTCCAACAACACAGGCGCTTCTGTTAAGAAACGTGAAGATACACACAAAATGGCTGAAGCAAACAAAGCGTTCGCTCACTACCGTTGGTAGGATTAAGGTCATTCAAATAACTTATATTTTGAAGGGAGATCCATTTCATGGCTAGAGAGTTCTCCTTAAAAAATACACGTAACATCGGGATCATGGCGCATATTGATGCTGGTAAAACAACTACCACAGAGCGGATTCTTTTCTATACAGGCCGTACGCACAAAATCGGTGAAGTTCACGAGGGTGCTGCTACAATGGACTGGATGGAGCAAGAACAAGAGCGCGGAATCACGATTACGTCCGCTGCTACGACTGCTGCGTGGAAAGGTCACCGCATCAATATCATTGATACCCCAGGACACGTTGACTTCACTGTTGAAGTTGAACGTTCCCTGCGTGTATTGGATGGGGCAGTTGGTGTATTTAGTGCAAAAGAGGGCGTTGAGCCTCAGTCTGAAACCGTATGGAGACAGGCTGACCGTTATAACGTTCCCCGGATTGCATATGTAAACAAAATGGACATTATCGGTGCGGATTTCCTTAACGTAATCGAAACTATGCGTGATCGCCTTCAAGCCAACGCAGTTGCTATTCAATTGCCAATTGGTGCAGAAAGTGATTTCACTGGTATTATCGACCTAGTTGAGCAAAAAGCACACATGTTCAGAGATGATCTGGGCCAAAACATCGAAGTAACGGATATTCCGGAAGAATATTTGGCCAAAGTTGAGGAGCTGCGTCTCGAGTTGATCGAGAAAGTTGCTGAACTTGATGAGGATCTGACTATGAAGTATTTGGAAGGCGAAGAAATTACAATTCCGGAAATTAAAGCTGCAATTCGCAAAGGCGTAGTTGAAGTTAAATTGTTCCCTGTAATTGCTGGATCTTCCTACCGAAACAAAGGGATTCAGCTTATGCTGGATGCTGTTGTTGATTACTTGCCATCTCCTCTTGACGTTCCAGCTATTACTGGACATCTTGATGACGGTACAGAAGCTGTTCGTCACTCTTCGGATGAAGAGCCGTTTGCAGCTTTGGCATTTAAAATCATGACAGACCCTTATGTTGGTAAACTTACGTTCTTCCGTGTTTACTCAGGCGTACTTGAGTCCGGATCATACGTAGTTAATGCAACTAAGAACAAGCGTGAACGTATTGGTCGTATCCTTCAAATGCATGCGAACAGCCGTCAAGAAATTTCCATCGTGTATTCTGGCGACATCGCAGCTGCTGTTGGTTTGAAAGATACCAGTACAGGTGATACACTGTGTGATGAGAAGAATCCAGTAATTCTGGAATCAATGAACTTCCCTGATCCAGTTATCGAGATCGCTGTTGAACCAAAAACTAAAGCTGACCAAGATAAAATGGGCGTTGCTCTCGGAAAGTTGACTGAAGAGGATCCAACTCTTCGTGCTCACACTGATGAAGAAACAGGCCAAACAATCCTGGCTGGTATGGGTGAACTTCACTTGGACATCATCATCGACCGTATGCGTCGTGAGTTCAAAGTAGAAACCAATGTGGGTAAACCACAGGTTGCTTACCGCGAAACGTTCAAGGCACCTGCTCGCGTCGAAGGTAAATTTGTACGCCAATCTGGTGGTCGTGGTCAATACGGTCACGTATGGGTTGAATTTGAACCCCTCGAACCAGGTACTGGTAGCAAATTCGAAAGTAAAGTTGTGGGTGGCTCGGTTCCTAGAGAGTACATCGCTCCTGCACTTGCGGGTATTGAAGAACAAATGAAAAACGGCGTACTTGCTGGCTTCCCGCTAGTAGACGTTAAAGCTACCATCGTAGATGGTTCTTATCATGATGTCGATTCCAACGAAATGGCATTTAAAATTGCCGGTTCGATGGCACTCAAAGCAGCTAAAGACAAGTGTAAGCCTGTCCTGCTTGAGCCAATCATGAAAGTAGAAGTAACTGTTCCTGAGGAATATATGGGTGATGTAATGGGTATGCTGAACTCCCGCCGTGGCCGTATCGAAGGTATGGATTCCCGTGGTGGAGCGCAAATTATCCGTGCTAAGGTGCCTCTTTCCGAAATGTTCGGATACTCTACAACACTTCGTTCTGGTACACAAGGACGTGGCGTATTCTCAATGGAGCTTTCTCACTATGAAGAAGTTCCTAAATCCATTGCGGAAGAGATCGCTGCAAAGAACAAAGGCGCTGAATAATTACCAGTTTTAACTTGCCGTCCCGGGTATAAACACTCAGTCATCTAAGATTACACGTATGCGGGCGGCTCAAATATAAGGAACCCCACATTAAGGAGGAACTGTTCAAATGGCAAAGGCAAAGTTTGAACGTAACAAACCGCACGTTAACATCGGTACTATTGGTCACGTCGACCATGGTAAAACGACTCTGACTGCTGCAATCACTACTGTATTGTCCAAAACTTACGGTGGCGCAGCTATCGCATTCGATCAAATCGACAAAGCTCCTGAAGAGCGCGAACGTGGTATCACAATCTCCACTTCCCACGTTGAATATGAAACTCCTAACCGTCACTACGCTCACGTAGACTGCCCTGGTCACGCCGACTATGTTAAAAACATGATCACTGGCGCAGCGCAAATGGACGGAGCTATCCTGGTTGTATCCGCAGCTGATGGCCCAATGCCACAAACTCGCGAGCACATCCTGTTGTCCCGTCAAGTAGGCGTTCCTTACATCGTTGTCTTCTTGAACAAATGCGACATGGTTGAAGACGAAGAGTTGTTGGAATTGGTTGAAATGGAAGTTCGCGACTTGCTTAGCGAGTATGACTTCCCAGGCGACGATACTCCAATCATCCGTGGTTCTGCTCGTGAAGCTCTGCAAAACCCAGATGGCGATTACGCTAAAAAAATCATCGAAATGTTTGAAACAATCGATGAGTACATTCCACTTCCTGAGCGTCAAACTGACAAGCCTTTCTTGATGCCTGTCGAAGACGTATTCTCCATCACTGGCCGCGGTACTGTGGCAACTGGTCGCGTAGAACGCGGAACAGTTAAAGTCGGAGAAGAAATCGAAATCGTTGGTATTCACGAAGATACTAAGAAATCCGTAGTTACGGGCGTAGAAATGTTCCGTAAATTGCTGGATTCCGCTCAAGCTGGGGACAACATCGGAGCATTGCTTCGTGGTGTTGACCGTAACATGATCGAGCGTGGCCAAGTATTGGCTAAGCCGAACTCCGTTAAACCACACACTGAGTTCACTGCTCAAATTTACGTTCTGACAAAAGAAGAAGGTGGCCGTCACAAGCCTTTCTTCACTGGATACCGTCCACAGTTCTACTTCCGTACAACTGACGTAACTGGTATCATCAACTTGCCAGAAGGTACTGAAATGGTTATGCCTGGTGATAACATCTCCGTAACCGTACAACTGATCTCCCCAATCGCTATTGAAGAAGGTACTAAATTCTCCATTCGCGAAGGTGGCCGTACAGTTGGTGCTGGTAGCGTAGCTTCTATCCAAAAATAATAATTCGACTTCTATCTGCGGGTAGATTCCGAATTACAAACACCCCTGATTCTTCTTGCGGAGAATCAGGGGCTTTTTTTTTTTTTTTTTTTTTGAGAATGATTTATTATTCGACAAAGATTGATAATCAAAGCATACTATTATGATCTTTTTCTACATAATTCGTCAAATTACAACAATCAATTGTTTACAATTATACTAATCTTAGAGTAAAATGAAGGAGGTATAATAATGTAAAATAATAGGAGTTGTGGGAGGGTGTTAATATGGGGAAATGTCCTTTTTCCTTCATGCATGCGTTAACTGCACGTAATAATAATGTGGATTCTCCTGCCTCTCGTTCCTTAGACTTCAAGGATCAGAATCATTCTGTTGCGGAGTCTTTTCATAAACTGGAAGGACATGGCGAACTTAACGAGCAGATGAGGATGATTGATCTGACTGAAGCAGATCTGAACTTACTACGCAGGGTGAAACCTGTTGTTGAGCAGAATATAGACTATATCATTGATCAATTTTACAATTCTGTATTAGGTGTAAATAAACTCGAAGCTATTATTTTGGAACATAGCAGTATAGATAGGTTAAAAACTACTCTACGTGGTCATATCCTAGAGATTTTTAATGGAAAGGTTGACGATGAGTACATAGCAAAGCGTCTAATGATCGCTAATATTCATAAAAGAGTAGGGCTTGAGCCTAAATGGTACTTATCTGCTTTTCAGAATCTTCAGAACGTATTTATACGCGTTATATATAATGAAACAAACGATGACAATATACGCCTTCGAGTGGTTCAGACGGTGACTAAACTGCTTAATCTTGAGCAGCAATTGGTGCTAGAAGAATATGAGAAGGAGAATATAAGAGAGAAGGAGGAGCAATATTTATTAGTAAAAAATGAATTGAAACAAAAAATTTCAGAGTTTAGCGTTGAACTGATAGATTATAGCATCGATACTAATGCTGCTGTGAAGCAGCTAGTGGCAAGCAGCAATGAAGTAAGTAGAACATTCCAACGTACGGCTTCATCCGCTCTGGAGTCACAGGGATTAGCTGCAGATGGGCATGAACACTTGGACGATTTGACTGAGCAAATTAATCTCATATATCAGACCACCAGTGAGATGGAAGACTCGATCATTGAGTTAAGCGATTCCTCTAAACAAATTCAAAAAATCGTGAACTCAGTAAGGGAAATTGCTGATCAGACTAAAATCCTCTCACTTAATGCAACGATTGAAGCCGCAAGAGCTGGTGAGCATGGTAGAGGGTTTAATGTGGTTGCTCAAGAAGTTAGCCGGCTTGCGGAGGATACTAAGAATACTGTGATTCAGATCGTAGAGCTAACAAATAAATCAGGACTCCTCACTCAGCAGGTTGTAGAAGAGATTCGTAAGGTGCAGGACTTAACTAAGAATGGGAAACACCAATCGGTCGAGACTAGTCTTTTGTTCTCTGATATTGTAGACGCTATGCGTAGCAGTACACAGGAGATTGTAATAGTGGAAGAAGAAATAAGAACCTTAATCCAAACCATTGAGGGGATCGGAACTGCAACGGCTCAGACTGCTTCCTCCGCAGAGATTTTTAAGTCTGCGACAGAAAATCTTTAACATATATATAGTAGAAGAACAGCGCATGAAAAAAATATGCGTTGTTTTTCTATTTTTGCTTGCAATACTGCTGCCTATTATATATAATAATAAATGTTGTTCTGAGACGTTGCGATGATGTGAGAGGTTACTGACACACCCGGCCCCTTTGCCATGGGGACGAGGTCAGAAAATTTTCACGGAGTATGTCCGATACCAAATTGGGCGATAGAAGGAGGGACTAAAATGGCAAAGCAAAAAATTCGTATTCGCTTGAAAGCATACGACCACAGAATTCTTGATCAATCCGCTGAGAAGATTGTTGAAACAGCAAAACGTTCGGGTGCAGGTGTGTCCGGGCCGATTCCGTTACCAACTGAGAAGCAAATCATTACTATTCTCCGTGCGGTACACAAGTACAAGGATTCCCGTGAACAGTTTGAACAACGGACTCACAAACGTTTGATCGATATTGTGAACCCAACACCACAAACTGTGGATGCCTTGATGCGCTTGGATCTACCGTCCGGTGTAGATATCGAAATCAAATTGTAATTCTATTTTAAGTAACTTAGGAAAAGAAAAGAGGTGTCAACATTGAAAGGTATCTTAGGAAAAAAACTCGGTATGACTCAAGTGTTTACTCCAGAAGGTAACGTAATTCCTGTTACTGTTATCGAAGCAGGACCTTGTGTAGTACTGCAAAAGAAAGACCTGAATATCGACGGATATGAAGCAGTGCAATTGGGCTTTTCTGATAAAAAAGAAAAACGCTCCAATAAGCCTGAACAGGGTCACGCCAAAAAGGCAAATGCAACACCTAAGCGCTACGTTCGTGAAATTCGCGGTGTTGATCTCGGGTCTCTCGAGGTTGGACAAGAACTGAAGGCTGATATCTTTGCTGAGGGCGAATTTGTTGACGTAACTGGTACATCTAAAGGTAAAGGTTTCCAAGGTAACATCAAACGTTGGGGACAAAGCCGCGGACCAATGGCACACGGATCGCGTTACCACAGAAGACCGGGTTCCATGGGTTCTATCCAAGCTAACCGTGTTCCTAAGGGCAAACGCCTTCCAGGACATATGGGTCACACGACTATTACGGTTCAAAAGCTTGAAATTATCAAGGTTGATGTTGAACGTAACGTATTGCTGGTTAAAGGCGCTATCCCAGGTCCTAAAAACAGCTTCGTGAAAGTTAAACAAACCGTTAAGAAATAATTATTGAAGAAAGGAGGAACATGAAATGCCAAAAGTAACACTTTTTAATATTAGTGGCAACGAAGTTGGTGAAGTGGAACTGAGCGATACAGTATTCGGTATTGAACCGAATGAACACGTTCTACATGAAGCTGCGCTTATGCAAAGAGCTTCCCTACGTCGTGGTACACACAAAGTAAAAGGACGTTCTGAAGTTCGTGGCGGTGGACGTAAACCTTGGAAACAAAAAGGTACAGGTCGCGCTCGTCAAGGCTCCATTCGTTCTCCACAATGGAAAGGCGGCGGCGTTGTCTTCGGACCAACACCACGTAGCTATTCCTGGAAACTGCCTAAGAAGGTTCGTCGTTTGGCGATCAAATCCGCTTTGTCCTCGAAAGTACTCGAGAATGACATTATCGTATTGGATAGCTTGACAATGAATGCTCCGAAAACGAAAGAATTCGCAGCAATCTTGAACAATCTGAAAGTAGATCGTAAAGCGTTGATCGTAGCTACTAGCTATGATGATAACGTAGCACTTTCCGCTCGTAACATCCCTGGGGTGAAATTCGTAGCGGCTGACGGCATTAATGTTCTTGACGTACTGACGTACGACAAACTGATCATCACTAAAGAAGCAGTTCTGAAGGTAGAGGAGGTGTTCGCGTAATGAAAGATCCTCGTGATATTATCAAACGTCCGGTGATTACGGAACGTACTTCCGACTACATGAGCGAAATGAAATACGCTTTTGAAGTGGATATCCGTGCTAACAAAACCGAAATCAAAAAAGCTGTCGAGGCTATTTTCAAAGTAAAAGTAACAAATGTGAACACAATGCGCGTACCTGGCAAACTGAAACGTTATGGTAAATATTCTGGTTACACTCCAGAGTGGAAAAAAGCCATCGTTAAGCTTAGCCCGGACAGCAAACCGCTTGAATTTTTTGAAGCGGTAGAATAATACTCTGTTGAAGTAAGGAGGGAACTACAGTGCCAATCAAAAAGTACAAACCGACCTCTCCGGCAAGACGCGCTATGTCCGTGTCTACGTTTGAAGAAATTACAACAAACCAGCCAGAGAAATCGTTGCTTTCTCCGCTGTTCAAACATGCGGGACGCAACAACCAAGGTAAAATTACGGTTCGTCACCATGGCGGCGGACATAAACGTAAATACCGTATTATCGACTTCAAGCGGACTAAAGACGGCATACCAGGTAGCGTTGCTACAATCGAGTATGACCCGAACCGCACATCTAATATTGCTTTGATCCACTATGCTGATGGAGAGAAACGTTATATCATCGCTCCTAAAGGTCTAAGAGTTGGGGATAAAGTAGAGTCCGGTCCTGCGGCCGACATCAAAATTGGTAACAGTCTTCCACTGGAAAACATTCCAGTAGGTACAGTTATCCACAACATTGAGTTGAAACCAGGTAAAGGCGGACAATTGGTTCGTGCAGCTGGTACAGAAGCTCAATTGCTTGGTAAAGAAGAAAAATACTGTTCCGTTCGTTTGTCATCCGGTGAGGTTCGTAAGATCCTTAGCGTATGCCGTGCAACTATCGGTTCCGTAGGTAACGAAGATCACGAATTGATCAAAATCGGTAAAGCTGGACGTAGTCGCTGGCTCGGCCGTCGTCCTGAAGTTCGCGGGGTAGTAATGAACCCTAACGATCACCCACACGGTGGTGGTGAAGGTCGCGCTCCAATCGGACGTAAATCGCCAATGTCTCCATGGGGCAAACCAACCCTTGGTTACAAAACGCGTAAGAAAAACAAGGCATCTGATAAATATATCGTTCGCCGCCGCACTAAATAAGACGCTTCTGGCAAGTTAATAAAGCGCGAAGCGTCGATTCGCGGTTTGAAGAACCGGATGAAGGGAGGATTCACACATGGGTCGCAGTTTAAAGAAGGGGCCGTTTATCGATGGCTACCTGCTTAAAAAAGTTGAGGAACTGAACGAGGCTGAAAAAAAGGTTGTAGTTAAAACTTGGTCCCGTCGCTCAACCATTTTCCCTCAGTTTATCGGACATACGTTTGGTGTATATGACGGCCGTAAACACGTGCCTGTATACGTAACAGAAGATATGGTAGGTCACAAGTTGGGCGAGTTCGCGCCAACACGTACTTACAAAGGCCACTCGGGTGACGATAAGAAAACAAGAAGATAATAATAAGGTCTCTGTTTGAAAGGAGGTTAAACAATGGAAGCAAAAGCACATGCAAGATCGGTGCGAATTTCCGCTCGTAAAGCGAAACTGGTTGTTGACTTGATTCGTGGTAAGCAAGTGGGGGAAGCAATTGCTATTCTTCGCCACACTCCGAAATCCGCTTCTCCGGTCGTTGAAAAGTTGCTTAATTCGGCAATTGCGAATGCTGAGCATAACTATTCTTTGGACGTGAACAGTTTGTTCGTTAGCGAGGTTTTCGTTAACCAAGGACCTACTATGAAACGTTTCCGTCCGCGCGCCATGGGCCGCGCAAGTCGGATCAATAAACGCACGAGCCACATTACACTGGTGGTATCTGAGAAATAAGGAGGGATAACACGTGGGTCAAAAGGTAAATCCAATCGGACTCCGAATCGGTATTATTCGCGATTGGGAATCTAAATGGTATGCAGGAAAAGATTTCGGTACTCTTCTGATGGAAGACGTCAAAATCCGGGAATACCTTAAAGGCAAATTGAAGGATTCCGCTGTTTCCCATATCGAGATCGAAAGAGCGGCTAGCCGCGTGAACGTTACAATTCATACAGCTAAACCAGGTATGGTTATTGGTAAAGGCGGAGCAGAAGTAGAAGTACTTCGCAGCGCAGTTACAGCAATCGCTGGTGGCAAAAAAGTACACATCAACATCAATGAAATCAAGCACCCTGAATTGGATGCAATTCTTGTAGCTGAGAGCATTGCTCAACAATTGGAACGTCGTGTATCGTTCCGTCGTGCCCTCAAACAAGCGATTCAAAGAACTATGCGTTCTGGCGCAAAAGGGATTAAAACTCAAGTGGGCGGACGTCTTGGCGGAGCTGAGATTGCTCGTTCAGAAGGTTATAGCGAAGGAACAGTTCCACTTCATACGCTTCGTGCCGATATCGATTACGGAACGGCTGAAGCACATACAACTTACGGTCTTATTGGCGTAAAAGTATGGATCTACCGTGGAGAAGTTCTTCCCCCAGCTAAGAAACAAGCTGCTCAGGAAGGAGGCAACTAATCATGTTGGTACCAAAACGCGTAAAACACCGCAAGCAACAACGCGGACACATGAAGGGTATGGCAAAAGGCGGTACTGAATTGAACTTCGGCGAATTCGGCCTGGTTGCACTTGAACCGTCTTGGATCACTAACCGTCAGATCGAAGCTGCTCGTATCGCGATGACACGTTATATCAAACGTGGCGGTCAAGTTTGGATCAAGATTTTCCCAGATAAACCTATTACTCAAAAGCCTCTCGAGGTTCGTATGGGTAGTGGTAAAGGTAACGTTGAGAAATGGGTAGCCGTAGTTAAACCGGGCAAGATTATGTTCGAACTCGGAGGCGTGTCGGAAGAAATCGCTCGTGAAGCGATGCGTCTTGCCGCTCACAAGCTGCCTGTAAAGACTAAGTTTGTGAAACGTGAAGAATTGGGTGGTGAAGCAAATGAAAGCTAATGAACTTCGCAACTTAACCACTGCTGAGATTGAACAAAAGATCGCTGGATTCAAAGAGGAACTTTTTAATCTCCGTTTTCAATTGGCAACTGGCCAATTGGACAACCCAACTCGGATTCGTGACGTGCGTAAGGAAATAGCTCGTGCTAAAACCGTGATCCATCAAAGAGTGCTTGGGATTAGTTAAGTGAGACGGATCGCAGATCCGTATTCAGGAAGGAGGCTAACTAATGAGTGAAGAACGTAATGCACGTAAAGTGCTAATCGGTAAAGTGGTCAGTGATAAAATGGATAAAACCATCGTAGTTGCTGTTGAAACCTATAAAAAACACAATTTGTACCACAAACGCATCAAGTCTACGAAGAAATTCAAAGCACATGATGAGGGAAATGTTGCAAAGATTGGCGATACCGTAAAACTCATGGAAACTCGTCCGTTGTCTAAGGACAAACGTTGGAGACTAGTTGAAGTGGTAGAAGCAGCGGTTATCATCTAAGATATCAAGAGAGTTTTTCCGGAAGGAGGAAATTATAATGATTCAACCATTTACACGTTTGCATGTGGCTGACAACTCTGGTGCGAAGGAACTGATGTGTATCCGCGTACTGGGTGGTACTGGACGCCGTACAGCAGCAATCGGTGATTTGATCGTTTGTTCCGTTAAACAAGCAACACCAGGCGGCGTTGTCAAAAAAGGTGATGTTGTTAGAGCGGTAGTTGTTCGTACGAAACGTTCCGTTCGTCGTAAAGATGGATCTTACATCGCATTCGACGAAAACGCAGCTGTTGTTGTTAAAGACGACAGAAGCCCTCGTGGAACACGTATCTTTGGACCAGTTGCTCGCGAACTTCGCGATAAAGACTACATGAAGATCGTTTCCTTGGCACCGGAAGTTATCTAATAAACACGGCACCAATAAGTTGAAGGTTAGTTATAGGAGGTGTAATAAATGCCTAGAGTGAAAAAAGTTCTGGAATCCCATAACAATAAACTGCACGTGAAGAAAGATGACGTGGTGCTTGTGATTAGTGGTAAAGACAAAGGCAAAAAAGGCCGTGTCATCGCTGCTTATCCTCGTGAAAACCGCGTTCTGGTAGAAGGCGTCAATATGGTGAAAAAACACCAAAAGCCGAACCAGCTGAATCCACAGGGTGGAATTATTGAGCAGGAAGCTTCGATTCATGTGTCCAACGTAATGCACATCGATCCGAAGACCGGCAAAGTAACCCGTATCGGTTACAAAGTTTTGGACAATGGTAAAAAAGTTCGGATTGCTAAAAGATCCGGAGAGATTATCGACTAATCTAGCCCTTAAGAAAGGAGGTTAAATCTTCATGGCAGCAAGAATGAAAGAACGTTTTCTTAACGAAATTACACCTGCTTTGATGCAGAAGTTTAACTATACAACTGTTATGCAAGTGCCTAAGATCGAGAAGGTTGTCATCAACATGGGTGTGGGTGACGCTGTTCAAAACTCCAAAGTACTTGATGCTGCAGTTAATGACATGCAGTTGATCGCTGGTCAAAAACCAGTAATCACTAAAGCTAAAAAATCCATCGCTGGTTTCAAACTACGCGAAAATATGCCGATTGGGGTTAAAGTAACACTGCGCGGAGAGCGTATGTATTACTTCTTGGACAAATTGTTCAACGTAACACTTCCACGTGTACGTGACTTCCGTGGTGTTTCCACTAAAGCCTTTGATGGCCGTGGTAACTACACACTTGGTCTTAAAGAACAATTGATCTTCCCCGAGATCGAATATGACAAAGTGGATAAAGTCCGCGGTATGGACATCGTTATTGTAACGACTGCTAAGACGGACGAGGAATCCCGCGAGCTGCTGGGTCAGCTGGGAATGCCTTTCGCAAAATAAAGTCGGTTAATCCATTTTCTCCGAAAATGTTTAGGAGGTGTCAGGCTAAGTGGCAAAAACTTCGATGAAAGTTAAACAACAACGTACGCCTAAGTTTAAAGTACGTGCATATACACGTTGCGAACGTTGTGGTCGTCCACATTCGGTACTGCAAAAGTTCAAAATTTGCAGAATTTGTTTCCGTGAATTAGCTTATAAAGGCCAGATCCCTGGCGTGAAAAAAGCAAGTTGGTAAGAAGTTTATAAACGGGAAGGAGGTTTACACACATGACTATGTCTGATCCTATTGCAGATATGCTTACTCGTATTCGTAACGCTAACATTGTGCGTCACGAGACGGTAGAAATGCCTGCTTCTACTATGAAGAAACAAATCGCTGACATTTTGAAGCGTGAAGGTTTCATCCGCGATGCGGAATTCGTTGAAGATAGCAAACAAGGGATTATCCGTATCTTCTTGAAATACGGCCCTAACCAAGAGCGTGTTATTTCTGGTTTGAAAAGAATCAGTAAACCAGGCCTTCGCGTATACACGAAGAGCAATGAAGTGCCTCGTGTACTCGGTGGTCTAGGAATCGCGATTATCTCCACATCTAAGGGAGTTATGACCGACAAAGAAGCTCGTCAATCAAAATCTGGCGGAGAAGTTGTCTGCTACATTTGGTAATAAACGTCACAAGATAAGGAGGTGCAACACATGTCTCGTATTGGTCGCAAACCAATCGCAGTACCTAGCGGTGTAGATGTCACTTTGGACAACGCCGTTATTACAGTAAAAGGTCCAAAAGGTTCTTTGACTCGTGAGCTTCATAAAGACATGAAGGTTACAGTTGAAAATAACGAAATTACCGTTGTTCGCCCGTCGGATAACAAATTGCATCGTTCACTTCACGGCACAACCCGCTCCGTTGTCAACAACATGGTAGCAGGTGTGACTGAAGGTTTCTCGAAATCTCTGGAACTGGTTGGGGTCGGATATCGTGCAAGCAAATCCGGAGATAAAATCGTTCTGAACGTTGGTTATTCCCACCCGGTTGAAATTACACCGGAAGCTGGTATCGAGTTCGAAGTTCCTGCGAACACGAAGATCATCGTTAAAGGTATCGATAAAGAACGCGTTGGCGCATACGCTGCTAAAATCCGTTCCGTTCGTGAACCAGAACCGTATAAAGGTAAAGGTATCAAATATGAAGGCGAGCGTATCATCCGCAAAGAAGGTAAAGCTGGTAAGAAGAAATAACCAGTTTAAACTTAATTGTAAGATACCCCGTGCATCTTAAAGTGAAGCTGTTTACGGCAAACTGAAGGGAGTGAAAGGGAAGTCATGATTACAAAAGAAGATAAAAACAAGGCTCGTCTCAAAAGACACCTGCGTGTTCGTAAGAAGATCCAGGGAACTACTGAGCGTCCACGTTTGAACGTATTCCGTTCTTCGAAACACATCTACGCTCAACTGATCGATGATGTTAAAGGGGTTACTATCGTATCCGCTTCTACACTTGATAAAGATCTGAGCGCTAACATCGGTAATGGCGGCAGCGTTGAAGCTGCAGCGAAAGTTGGCCAATTGGTCGCTGAGCGTGCCAAAGAAAAAGGATATGCAGTGGTCGTATTCGACCGCGGAGGTTACTTGTACCATGGACGGATTCAAGCATTGGCTGATGCAGCTCGTGAAGCTGGTCTTGAATTCTAGAATAATTCTTAAAAGGAGGTTAACGACTTGCGTGTAGATCCGAACAGTTTAGAACTGACAGAAAGAGTTGTACACATTAACCGTGTTGCAAAAGTTGTAAAAGGCGGACGCCGTTTCAGCTTTAGTGCACTTGTTGTTGTGGGCGACGGCAACGGCTACGTCGGTGCTGGTATCGGTAAAGCCGGCGAAGTTCCGGATGCCATCCGTAAAGGCATTGAAGACGCCAAGAAAAACCTGATTCACATCCCAATCGTAGGAACTTCGATTCCCCATCTCGTTACTGGACACTTCGGCGCAGGACGCGTGTTGCTGAAACCAGCATCAGAGGGTACTGGCGTTATCGCTGGCGGTCCAGTTCGTGCGGTATTGGAATTGGCAGGCGTTGGCGACATTTTGACAAAATCACTGGGTTCTTCGAATTCCATGAACATGGTCAATGCAACTTTGGAGGGACTTTCCCGTCTGAAACGCATTGAAGAGGTCGCGAAACTTCGCGGCAAATCTGTCGAAGAATTGCGCGGTTAAGGAGGGGAACGTCAATGGCAAAATTGCAAATTACCCTCGTACGTAGTGTAATCGGACGTCCAGAAACACAACGTGTTACTGTTAAGACGCTCGGCCTGCGTAAACTCAACACGACAGTGGTTCACAATGACAGTCCTGCAATTCGCGGAATGATCAATAAAGTGAGTCACTTGCTATCTGTAACTGAAATTGAAGGCTAATCGCCTCGCATAAATTAACAAACATAAGGAGGTGCAAACGATGAAGTTACATGAACTTGCTCCAGCTCCTGGTTCCCGCAAAGAACGCAATCGCGTTGGTCGTGGTCCTAGTAGCGGAAATGGTAAAACTTCCGGTCGCGGTCACAAAGGTCAAAACTCACGTTCTGGCGGTGGTGTTCGTCCGGGCTTCGAGGGTGGACAAAATCCGCTCTATCGTCGTCTGCCTAAACGTGGTTTCGTCAATCCTACCCGTAAAGAGTATGCGATTGTGAACCTGGAAGATCTGAATAGCTTTGCAGAAGGAACTGAAGTGACTCCGCAGTTGTTGCTTGAAACTGGTGTTGTCAAGAATTCCAAAAGCGGCATCAAGATTCTCGGCAACGGTGAGTTGACCGTAAAATTGACTGTACAAGCAAATAAGTTCTCTCAATCTGCGGTAGAGAAAATCGAGGCTGCCGGCGGTAAAACCGAGGTGATCTAATGTTCAAGACGCTTAAGAATATCTGGCATGTTGAAGATTTGCGCAAAAAGATCCTGTTTACCTTGTTCATTCTGTTTATCTACCGTATCGGTTCGTTTGTTCCGGTTCCTGGTGTAAACAAAGATGTACTGGCAACAGCAAATCAGAGCGGTGACGCTTTGATGGGACTCTTGAACACCTTCTCGGGCGGAGCGCTCAAAAACTTCTCGATATTTGCGATCAGTATTTATCCGTACATTACAGCATCCATCATCGTGCAATTGCTGTCGATGGATGTTGTTCCTAAGTTTGCTGAATGGGCTAAACAAGGGGAGCACGGAAAAAAACAATTGGCGCAAATCACTCGTTACGGTACAGTGATATTAGCCCTGATCCAAGGTTTTGCTACGTCGATAGGGTTTAACCGGATATACAATACTCAAATGATGCCGAATGCGACATTTGCTGATTACTTGCTGGTTGCCATTATCTTGACGGCAGGTACTTCTTTCTTGATGTGGCTTGGTGAACAGATTACCGAAAAGGGAATCGGGAACGGGATTTCGATCCTGATTTTTGCGGGAATCGTCGCCGGTATCCCGGGATATATCACAAGTACGGCTAACTCAAGCTTTATTCAGCCGGATCAGGTGTTCCTGAATATTCTTAAAGTCGTTATTGTGCTGATTGTGATTGTAGCGATTATTACAGCAGTTATCTTCGTGCAGCAAGGTATTCGGAAGATTCCTGTTCAATATGCTAAACGCGTAGTTGGCAACAAAATGTACGGTGGACAGAATACACATATTCCGCTGAAAATTAATGCGGCAGGTGTAATTCCGGTAATCTTCGCCGTATCATTGCTTCAGTTCCCAGTTGTTCTCTCCAGTTTCTGGTCAACACATGCCTGGGCACAATGGATTACCAAATATTTGGCAACCGATGCTCCGCTTGGTATGCTTCTGTATGTAGTGATGATCATCGGGTTTACGTTCTTCTATACGTTCGTACAGATGAATCCTCAGCAGATGGCTGATAACATGAAGAAGAATGGTGGTTACATCCCAGGTATCCGTCCTGGTAAAGCTACAGAGAAATATCTGACTAGAGTAATGTCTCGTTTGACTATGTCAGGCGCGTTGTTCCTAGCTTTGATCTCTGTACTACCGATGTTCTTCGGTGCTATATCTGGATTGCCCAAAGAAGTTCGAATTGGTGGCACTGCGCTGCTTATCGTAATCGGCGTGGCATTGGATACTATGAAGCAGATCGAGAGCCATTTGATCAAACGCCATTACAAAGGCTTCATCAATAAATAGGTGATAGGTTCCGGTGAAGCTTAAGTTTTTATTCTTCCCGGCACCTATTATGCTGTTTCTTGCTTGGTGGCGAACTTTTGGGGGGAGAGAGAAATCGTGAACATTTTATTCATGGGCCCTCCTGGGGCAGGCAAGGGAACACAAGCGGCAGAAATCGTTAAAGAATTTGGTATTCCTCATATTTCGACAGGAGATGCTTTCCGTTTGGCAATCAAACAGGAAACTCCGGTAGGATTGAAGGCCAAATCATTTATAGATCAAGGTTTGCTTGTACCAGATGATGTGACCATTGGGATAGTCGAAGAACGGTTGCAGCAGTCCGATTGCGAAAAAGGATTTCTATTGGATGGTTTTCCAAGAACTCTTTCGCAAGCGGAAGCGCTGGATGATATTCTTAGCCGTTTGAACACTTCTTTGGATCATGTCATCAACTTGAATGTTGACCGTGGATTGCTAATGGCGCGTCTTACTGGACGTCGTATCTGCAGCGTTTGCGGAGCATCCTACCATTTAATCTTCAACCCGCCGAAGCAAGATGGCATTTGCGACATTGATGGCGGTGAGTTATATCAACGTCCGGATGACAACGAAGAAAGTGTAGGCAAGCGCCTGGATGAGTATGATAATAAAACAGCGCCGCTGCTTGCGTTTTATGATAATAAAGGTCTTTTGCGTCAGGTAAACGGGGAAAACGAAATTAATGTCGTTACTTCTGAAATCGTGTCTTTAATGCGGGGTTAATGTAATGATCATTTGTAAATCCGAACAGGAACTTGCCTTTATGAGGGAAGCTGGTCGAATTGTTGCCGAGAGTCACCGTCTTATTGCTCAGGCCATTGAGCCTGGCATTACAACGGGCGAGCTCGACAGAATCGCCGATCAATACATTCGCAGTCAAGATGCTGTGCCGTCTTTCAAAGGCTACAACGGTTTTCCTGCCAGCATTTGCGCTTCAGTCAACGAACAATTGGTGCATGGATTTCCAGGTAAACGTAAACTGATCGAAGGCGATATTGTTACGCTGGATATCGGTGCAGAGTACCGCGGTTATCACGGTGATTCCGCCTGGACCTACGGTGTGGGCAGCATTTCCGAAGAGGCTCAGCGTTTGCTGGACGTTACGGAAGGCTCCTTGTACGCGGGACTGGCGTTAGTTAAGCCGGATGTGCGCTTGTTTACAATCTCCCATGCTATTCAGCAGTACATCGAAGAGGCTGGTTTCTCAGTCGTACGTGAGTATGTTGGTCATGGTATTGGGGCAAAACTGCATGAAGAACCGCAAATTCCGAATTATGGCATAGCGGACCGCGGACCACGTCTGAAACCGGGTATGGTGCTCGCGATTGAGCCGATGGTAAACGCAGGAAAGAGACATGTCAGAACACTGGAAGATAACTGGACTGTCGTTACGGTTGATGGCTCACTATGTGCTCACTTCGAGCATACAGTAGCAGTTACTCCGGACGGCATGGAAATTTTCACAAAACTGAATGCGTAGGTGATCTCCTCTTGAATACTGTGAGCAGCCCGCAGGTTGGTCAATTAGTGAGAATTCTCAAAGGCAAAGATGCCGGAGAGGCAGCCGTTGTTATCGCAGTTGTTGATAGCAGATTTGTATACATTGCAGATGGAGACAAACGTAAGTTTGATGGGCCAAAGAAGAAGAATATTCTTCATCTTGAGCTCATACCCTTCATCAGCAGTGAGGTTGTGGACAGTTTGAAGGAAACTGGGCGGGTAACAAACGGAAAGCTGCGATTCGCAGTCATGAAGTATGCTGGACCCACCGGAATAAGTGCTGATGAGAAAGGAGACTAACTGTGGCTAAGGAAGATGTCATTGAAGTAGAAGGTACTGTCCTTGAACCGTTGCCAAACGCAACGTTTAAGGTTGAGCTTGAGAACGGTCATCAAATACTTGCCCATGTATCCGGTAAATTGCGGATGCACTTTATCCGTATTTTGACCGGAGACAAAGTGGTCGTGCAGTTATCGCCTTATGATTTATCAAAAGGTCGTATAACTTACCGTAAATAGATGGGAACTACGAAAAAAGTTTTGCTTCGCAAAACTTTGAGGAGGTAATTAACATGAAGGTAAGACCTTCTGTAAAGCCCATTTGCGAGAAATGTAAAGTAATCCGCCGCAAAGGGACTGTTATGGTGATTTGCGAAAATCCGAAACACAAACAAAAACAAGGTTAAGAAGGGGGTGTAGCGTAAAATGGCTCGTATAGCTGGAGTGGATTTGCCACGTGACAAACGCGTTGAGATCGCCTTGACTTATATTTTCGGAATCGGTAAAACGACTTCTCAGAAAATTCTTAATGAAACAGGCATTAGCGCTAATACACGTGTCCGTGATTTGACGGAAGATGAAGTCAGCAAACTGCGTGAAACGATCGACAAAACGGTTAAGGTTGAAGGTGACCTGCGTCGTGAAATTTCCTTAAATATTAAACGTCTTACTGAGATCGGCTGTTACCGCGGTGTTCGCCACCGTCGTGGATTGCCTGTTCGCGGTCAACGTACTAAAACGAATGCCCGTACCCGGAAAGGCCCGCGTCGTACGGTAGCAAACAAAAAGAAATAATAAGGGGGGATAAGAGACAATGGCTAAACCGAAAAAAGTCGTACGTACCAAACGTCGCGACCGTAAAAATATCGAATCCGGCGTGGCACATATTCGTTCCACGTTCAACAACACCATCGTTACCATCACGGATCCTCACGGAAATGCAATTTCCTGGGCAAGCTCCGGCGGCCAAGGATTTAAAGGTTCCCGTAAGTCCACTCCATTCGCAGCGCAAATGGCAGCTGAATCAGCAGCTAAAGCAGCTATGGAGCACGGCATGAAGTCGGTTGAGGTTATGGTTAAAGGACCGGGCGCGGGCCGCGAAGCAGCCATCCGTTCCCTTCAAGCTGCAGGGCTTGAAGTTAACCTTATTAAAGACGTAACTCCGGTTCCTCACAATGGATGCCGTCCGCCTAAGCGTCGTCGCGTATAGTGAAATCAGTATTGTGAATGTGGTATAATTCTGACGCATCTGCTAATAATAGGTGTTTAGGCATACTACATGATGCACCTGATGGGGTGACAGTTTCATATAGGAGCGACGTTGAAGGAGGGGTAAACTCGTGATAGAAATCGAAAAGCCGAAGATTGAGACCGTAGAAGCTAATGATGAAGGTACCTATGGGAAATTCGTAGTTGAACCGCTGGAACGTGGGTATGGCACGACTCTGGGGAACTCGCTTCGCCGGATATTGCTTTCTTCGCTTCCAGGAGCCGCAGTGACTTCGGTCCAAATTGACGGCGTTCTGCATGAGTTCTCGACCGTTCCAGGCGTAATGGAAGATGTGACGGAAATCATTCTGAACCTTAAAGCCTTGTCTCTGAAGATTCATTCAGACGAGGAAAAAGTGTTCGAGATTGATGCTGAAGGGGAAGGCATCGTTACCGCAGGTGATATCCGTGCGGACAGCGATGTTGAGATCCTCAATCCGGATCTTCACATTGCAACGCTGGGACCTGGTGCGAGACTTCATATGCGTATTTTTGCAGGCCGTGGTCGCGGCTATGTCCAAGCGGACCGGAACAAACGTGACGATCAGCCAATTGGTGTTATTCCAGTTGACTCCATCTATACTCCAATTTCACGCGTTAACTACGGCATAGACAATACACGTGTTGGTCAAGTGACTAACTACGACAAATTGACGCTTGAAATTTGGACGGATGGAAGTATCAGACCGGAAGAGGCTGTAAGCCTCGGAGCCAAAATTTTGAACGAGCACCTCGTTCTGTTCGTAGGTCTTACGGACGAAGCGAAAGACGCCGAAATTATGGTTGAAAAAGAAGAAGACAAAAAAGAAAAAGTACTTGAGATGACAATCGAAGAGCTTGATCTTTCTGTTCGTTCCTACAACTGCCTCAAACGTGCTGGTATTAATACCGTACAAGAGCTTACCACGAAGACTGAAGAAGATATGATGAAGGTGCGTAACCTTGGTCGTAAATCTTTGGAAGAAGTTCAGGAAAAGCTTGAGGAACTTGGTTTGGGTCTCCGCACAGAAGAATAGCTGCAGATTGCTTTAGTAAAGGAGGGAAAACACAATGGCATACCAAAAATTGGGCCGTGATTCCAGTGCGCGTAAAGCGTTATTTCGCGACATGGTAACGGATCTGTTTTTATACGAGCGCATCCAAACAACGGAAGCTAAAGCGAAAGAAGTTCGTTCTATCGCTGAAAAGCTGATCACTAAAGCTAAAAAAGGTGATCTTCATGCTCGTCGTCAAGTAGCTGCATTTGTTCGCCGCGAGACTGTTGATGGTGAACAAGATGCAATTCAAAAATTGTTCTCTGACATTGCTCCTCGTTACACTGAGCGTCCAGGTGGATACACTCGTATCCTTAAACTAGGACCTCGTCGTGGCGACGCTGCGCCTATGGTTTATCTTGAATTGGTAGACCGCGCGTAGTATCACAAGTATTGATTTCCGATGCTTCCCTTTCATCCAGCCCTCTTTGGAGTAAAGATGGGGGAAATATCAGCGTTATTGTGCTGCAGAGGCGCAAGACTCTGCTGTACTAATAACCGTGGGAATCACCTTGGTTCAATTGAAGGAGCTCCCGCAGGGGCTCTTTTTTTTGAAATTAAGGATCCTATAGGACTTGTAGTTCTATATATGAAAAATGGATGCCGTCCTTCTAGGGACGGCGAAGCCATTTCTTCAAATAGAAGATCAGACAGTGCTTCGATCGACGTTCTGCTGACCGGTTTAAAAAGGAGAACGGAATGCGCAATCTATTGATGAAGGTCAATTATGACGGAACGAATTATGATGGCTTTCAGACCCAGCCTCAGGGCAATACGATTCAGGATCGGCTGGAGCAAGCCATACTCCATCTGACTGGTGAGAAGCTGAAGATTACTGCTTCAGGCCGCACAGATGCCGGAGTACATGCCTATGGCCAGCCTTTTAACTTTACAACCTCCTCTCGAATCCCAACTGAACGTTGGTGTCTAGCGCTTAATGCCCGGCTGCCACAAGACATCGTGGTTACAGAGGCTAGGGAAGTTCCGCTAACGTTTCACTCTCGTAGAGGGGCTAAGCGTAAAACTTACCGATACACGATTAATGGCAACAGGTTTCCAGATCCGTTTCAACGGCGCTGGCAGCTTCACCATCCAGTGAAGTTGGATATTCCTGCGATGCAGCAAGGCTTAACGCAAATTATAGGGACACATGACTTCACTTCGTTTGCATCACGACGGTCTACGAAGACTTCTCATGTACGAACGATCTTTGAAGCTCATATGGAAGTAGATCGCAGTATGTGCCGACCCTCTTCATCAGATCAAGGAGTTATCCATACTTATATAACGGGTAGTGGATTTCTTCAGCACATGGTTCGCATTATTATGGGGACTTTGATCCATGTGGGGGAAGGTAAAATACCTGCTGATAAGGTTGCTGAAATATTGGCAGCATGTGATCGATCACATGCTGGTCCAACAGCTGTGGCCATGGGGTTAGCTTTGTGGAGTGTTGAATATGACGAGATTGAAAGTGAATAGTTTTTTCTATAAATTTCTTCCTAATTAATAGGCTAAATGTTTAAAAATCACTTGCACTTGTTATGTTTATACTGTAATATAAAAGTTGTGTTTTCTTGATGGCTATCCCACAGCCCCGATCAGGAAAATGCCAAAAAAATGCTTTGCTTAACTCACATAATCGTAATTCAATGAGAAACAAGATATACGAAACAGAAGATTTTCGTACGAGAACAAGGAGGAAACATTCATGCGTACCACCTATATGGCGAAGCCGAACGAAGTTGAACGCAATTGGCACATTATTGATGCCGAAGGCAAAACACTCGGTCGTTTGGCCAGCGAAGCCGCTGCTTTGATCCGTGGCAAACACAAACCGCAATTCACTCCACACGTTGATACAGGAGATTTCGTTATCGTAATCAACGCTGAGAAAATTCACTTGACCGGTAAGAAATTGCAAAACAAAAAATACTACCGTCACTCGATGCACCCAGGTGGTTTGAAAGTTACTAATGCTGAAACTCTGCTGAATACTAAACCAGAACGCGTAATTGAATTCGCGGTTCATGGTATGATTCCTAAGACTCGTCAAGGGGACCACATGAAGCTGAGATTGAAAGTATATGCAGGCGCCGAGCATCCACATGCAGCACAAAAACCTGAAGTTTACGAACTTCGCGGATAAGAATAGAGGAGGACAGTTTCATGGCACAAGTACAATACTATGGGACAGGTCGTCGTAAACATTCGGTAGCACGTGTTCGCCTTGTACCGGGTGAAGGACGCATTGTCATTAACAAACGTGAGATGGACGAATATTTCGGTGTGGAAACACTGAAAATGATCGTAAAACAACCTTTGAACCTGACTGAAACACTGGGCAACTACGATGTAATCGTTCTTGCACATGGTGGCGGCATTTCCGGTCAAGCTGGAGCAATTCGTCACGGTATCTCCCGTGCATTGCTTAAAGTTGACCCTGAATATCGCGGTGCATTGAAGAAAGCCGGCTTCCTGACTCGTGACCCACGTATGAAGGAACGTAAGAAATACGGCTTGAAGGCTGCACGTCGTGCGCCTCAGTTCTCGAAACGTTAATATCTACAGAATTCAACCCTTGGCCTTATGGCCGAGGGTTTTATTTTTTATTGCCCCTTTCCACAAGAAATGGGCTTTTTTTGCATCTATTTACTAATTCTAACGGTTGAAACGCATTGACTTCCTCAGTAAAAGTTATATACTATTTCATATAGAATTAGTTGGTTTTATTACTTCTTTTACCTCATTTATTCATACGATTAATATTTTGGATGGAGGAATACCTTAATGAACCTGCTCGAGAAAGAGGATTTAATCAAAGTTAAGGCCGAAGAATTAGAAACTGCTTCACCCGAGGAAATTATCCGCTGGGCTGTAGAAACATTTCCTAACATTACTTTTGCCTGCAGCTTTGGTGCCGAAGATGTAGTGCTAGTTGATATGCTTCACAAAGTTAGTCCGTCTACAGACGTCTTTTATCTCGATACAGATTATCATTTTAAGGAAACCTATGAGACCAGAGATTTGATGGCGGATAAATACGGGCTGGAGTTCGTACGAGTGTCTCCACAAATCACTCCGCAGGAGCAAGCACTTCAACACGGTGATGCGTTATGGACAGTAGATCCTAACCAATGTTGTGGGATTCGTAAAGTAGAGCCGCTGACTCGTATCCTATCTCAATATGAAGCTTGGATTACAGGCATTCGTCGTGACCAAGCGCCTACCCGTGCTAATGCCAAAAAGGTTGAGTATGATTATAAATTTGGTTTGGTTAAGTTTAATCCAATTGCGGATTGGACAACTGAGGATGTATGGAACTATATTCGTGAAAATGATGTAATTTATAACCCTCTACATGACCGTAACTATCCAAGTATCGGCTGTGAGCAATGTACACGTCAGGTTATGCCTGGTGAAGATCCGCGTGCTGGACGTTGGGCTGGATCAGAGAAGACTGAGTGCGGATTACACAAGTAAGACCTATCCCCGTGAGAACCCAGAAGGAGAGACGATAATGACTTCAATACGTCCGCATGGCGGAACATTAGTAAACCGTGTAGTAGAGGGTACAGAAAGAGAAGAATTGCTGCAGCTTGCACGTGAATATAAGGCGATTGCCGTGAACACCTGGACTTTATCTGATTTGGATCTAATAGCGGTAGGTGCATTTTCTCCACTAACTGGATTTTTGAATGAACAAGATTATCACTCCGTAGTCAAAAACATGCGTTTAGAAGATGGCACAGTGTGGAGCATTCCAATAACACTTGCTGTAGAAGAGGATGTGGTCTCTGGTTTAGCTATTGGAGACAAAGTATCTCTAATCGGTGAAGAGGATGGCGAGATCTACGGTTTATTGGATATTGAGAGTATTTATACGGTTGATCAAAACCTTGAAGCGCAAAATGTATTCAAAACAACAGACCCTGAACATCCAGGAGTAAGTAAGCTGTTGGCCCGCCCGGCTACCTATGTAGGAGGACCAATTACAGTGCTGAATAGACCACAGCCAGAAAAGTTCGGAGAATTTTATTTTGACCCTTCAGCTACACGTAAGATATTTGCAGACAAAGGCTGGAGAACAGTTGTAGGCTTCCAGACGCGTAACCCAGTTCATCGTGCACATGAATATATTCAGAAGTGCGCTATGGAGGTTGTAGACGCTCTGTTCTTAAACCCGCTTGTGGGTGAGACGAAGTCTGATGATGTACCGGCAAATGTACGAATGAAGAGCTACCTGGCGCTTTTGGAGAATTATTATCCTGAGGATCGTACCTTTCTAGGTGTTTTCCCGGCAGCCATGCGTTATGCAGGTCCGAGAGAAGCGATTTTTCATGCTATGGTTCGCAAAAATTACGGCTGCACCCATTTTATTGTCGGACGTGACCATGCGGGTGTAGGTGATTACTACGGAACTTATGAAGCACAAGAAATTTTCGCGAATTTTACCGCTGAGGAACTTGATATTACTCCATTATTTTTTGAACACAGCTTCTTCTGTAAAAGATGCGGAAATATGGCTTCCAGTAAAACCTGCCCGCATCCTGGCGACGATCATATGACTTTGTCGGGTACAAAGGTACGGGCTTTGCTTCGGGAGGGTCAATGTCCACCTCCTGAATTTACGCGACCTGAGGTTGCGCAGATTCTAATTGAAGGCATGACTCAAGAAGTAACAGCTTAATCATCGTTAGCTAGTACTATTTGGCCTTCTTGTCCCATATAGATGAGTATTATCTATCGGGACGAGGGGGTCTTTGTTATGTCTGGCCGAAAACACAGTAAAGTCTCGGTCTGGATCTCATGGAGCAGTATCAAAAAATGTATGCTGGGCGCAACACTGCTGGCTATAATGATCGGCATTATAGCGTATGACATGCCTACTGCCAAAACGTTAAATTATTGGAGTCTGCCTTTGTCTGGTAAAGTGATCGCTATCGACGCTGGACATGGGGGAGCAGATGGAGGGGCAGTTAGCCGGGAAGGGCTAATTGAGAAAGACATTAATCTCGCGGTCTCTCTTTATTTACGTGATTACCTGCAACAGGCAGGGGCTATTGTTGTGATGACCCGTGAAGGGGATTATGATTTGGCTCAGGAGGGCACTAAGGGCTATTCTAAGCGCAAGACTGAAGATCTTAAGCAAAGAGTAAGAAGCATTGAAGAGAAGGGCGCAGATCTTTTTATAAGCGTTCACATGAACAGCGTGCCTTCGAACCGATGGAGCGGGGCGCAGACCTTTTACTATCCCAATCACAAGGATAATAAAGCTATCGCAGAGTTTGTACAGAGTGAGCTGAAAACTACACTGGAGAATACTGATCGTGTAGCTAAGACTGTAAATACTGTTTATCTATTAAAAGCATTAAAAATACCTGCGATCCTTGTAGAGGTCGGTTTCTTGTCGCACCCTCAGGAATCAGTTCTGCTCGGAGATGATGTTTATCAACGCAAGGTAGCGACTAGTATATATCGTGGCATTCTTCGTTATGCTTCCGAGTAGCCGGGACTACTCATCAGGAGATGGGTAATGCTATAATAGACAAAAACTCCGGAAGAATTCTCCTCCGGAAAGGAAACAGAGGTGCTTTCCATGCTGACTAGGGAACATGTCCAGGAAATACTGCAGTCATTAACAGACCCGGAAACCGGAAAAAGCCTTGTGGAACTACAGCTGATCCGTGACATTATGATTAAAGAAGATCGTATTTCTTTGTCAATCGTATGTCTGGATCCTGAAGAGCAAAGTCGCATGGACCTAGAACAACAGGTTCGTGAGTTGCTTGAAGCGGGTGGAGTCACTAATGTACATATCCGGCTGCGTGATGCAACCGATTATGAACGTGCTCTGCTTCGCGGAGAGAGTGCTGGGGAAGAGCCATTGGCTGATGAACCGGGGAAACTTAAGGGACATGCAGCAGGCCTTGACGATCATGAATTAATCAATGAGAACTCTGGTGTTAACTTTATCGCCATTGCCAGTGGTAAAGGCGGGGTTGGAAAGTCTACGGTTACTGTGAATTTGGCAGTAGCTCTGGCTAGAAAAGGTAAAAAGGTTGGATTGATTGATGCGGACATTTATGGGTTTAGCATCCCTGATATGATGGGAATCGAAGAGGGCCCCGTTGTAGAAGAGGGAATCATTATTCCTGTGGAACGTTTCGGAGTGAAGGTCATGTCTATGGGCTTCTTTATCCGTGAGAATAGTCCGGTAATTTGGCGGGGACCTATGCTTGGCAAAATGCTGCGCCAATTCTTTGGTGATGTGGGCTGGGGAGAACTTGATTATATGCTGCTTGATCTTCCTCCAGGTACAGGTGATGTGGCGCTTGACGTACATCAGATGCTCCCTCACAGCAAAGAGATTATTGTTACGACCCCTCATGCTACCGCAGCGTTTGTGGCGGCTAGAGCGGGCTCTATGGCTCTGCAGACAGAACATGAGATTATTGGAGTCATTGAGAACATGGCTTATTATGAGTGTAAAGACTGTGGTAAAAAAGATTATATTTTTGGCAGAGGTGGAGGCGCGCGGCTTGCGGAGACACTCCATACGGAGCTGCTTGCACAAGTTCCATTGGGCGCACCGGACAACCATATTTCTGAACCGGATTTCTCACCTTCTGTATACAAGGAAGACACACCAACTGCCTTGTTGTTTGCTGATATCGCCGATAAGCTGATTGCGAAATATGAGCACTAATTATTGTGCATAAAAAGAGGCCGTCCCACTTTGTTAGGTGGGATAAGGCCTCTTTTTTGTTATGTGCTTGAATCATCGCCGCTACCGCTGCCACTTTCACCACCGCTGCCGCTGCCTTCCTGTTTATCGCCGCTTTCGCCGCCCTTTTTCTGTTCCTTTGGTTCGAGCTCGTCCTGAACGACCTTTTTAAGTAAATTCAATACCTCCATCCGGAATAATGGAGTCTGCATAGATTCCTGGATGGTCTTCATGGATTGCTTTCGGTAGTCAGGTGTTTTGGTTAGATTAAGAAACATGGTCATCATTTCTGGAGACTTCATGATTTCTTCGACGGATTTTTGATATGTGGGATCTTTAATTAGTTGCAGGTGCAATTCTTTGCTTTGTGATTGAATGGCTTTAGCAAAATCGCCTGCGAACTTGGGATCAGTCATAATTTTCTCGATTTCCTTTTGATATTCCGGTGCAGTGAGGGTATCTTTAACAGCGGTTTTTATATCCTCTGTTGTTTGAAGTGGCATCATTTTCATACTCATTCCGCTGGTGCCTCCAGAACTGGAATTTGATAATGATTCCTCAACTGCTTTTTTGCCATCTTCACTTTTTAATATATCAATAACCATGGTCTTCATTTCTTTATAACTGCCCTGACCAGAAGAAGAACTGCTCTGCTCACTTCCGCAAGCCGTTAAGGCCATAACAAAGCTTAAAGCCAAACCCACAGATCCGATAAATCTCCATTTCATTGGCGCTGCCCTCCTTTATTAGGATTCTCCAGTTGTATTATGCCGCATTAACACACATTTATGTTGCTGATGTAATGGTGTTTTGTCGGTATCCTTGGTAAAATAAATCTGACATAGGGGAGGTGAAGTGGCTGAGTATAAAAAAATGGTTTTATTTATTTTGGACAACCCTTCTAATAGGAGCGGGCGGAGCAGTAATCGCAGGTCTGGCACTGCAATTCGTGAACGGTCGAATTGATTTCAAAAGTGTCGCTGATTTCTTTTTATACCCGCTGATACTATTCGGCTACGGTATGCTTGTCAGTGTTTATGCGCAACTTGGTTTTTTTGCTTATCTAATTTTGAATTACATGGGCAATGGTGTTTTCCCACCAAAAATTTGGAAATACATACAACTGGTGCTTTCTGTGCTCGCATTGCTTGAACTGATTTTTTTGCGTACCGTCGTTGGCGGGGAAAGAAGTGTCTTGTCTGATCTAATATTAGGAATCTTTATTTTGTTAGCTGCCATTATTGTGTCTTATTTCAAAGTGAAAAGTACAAACATCTCAGCTTGGATTCCAACCCTCTTTTTTATGACAGCTATTTCAATTGTGGAAATTATCGGCGTGCTCCGTATAGGTGTTGATAGTGCGACAGTGTTTATTGTTGTTCCGCTCATCGCCTGTAATGCATTCCAAATTTTGATGCTTCACCGTATTCTCAAGCCGGCAGCCGGATAAAGGCTGGGGCGAATTCAGCAAATCATGAACCCCGTGCTCTGGCCTTCAGAAGACGGGGTTTTTTGCTCTAGAATGTATCCTAACGATTAAAATCCGCTGGAGGAGGTTAATCTTAAAGAACAATAGAGCGGATTCTTTGTGTGTAGCAACGCTCACAAAACTAAGTAGATGCTTCCGAAGCGAGTTTTGTACGTAGTAATACAAAGCGTAGCATCGCTCACAAAACTTTCAGGAGGGGAATATATGGACATCAAGCGCTATATGATAAAAGACACAAATGAAATCCAGCTTAACAAGCTGGACCCGGACGATACAGGTAATTTTAAATCAAAAAAAGAAGCAGAAGCCAAAACAGAGCAGTTAAAGGAACGGTTGGCAGAACTTCAAGATATTCTTTTTGCACAGAAAAAGCACTCACTACTCGTAATTCTGCAAGGGATGGATTCCAGCGGTAAGGATGGAACGGTTAAACACATTTTTTCAGGGATCAATCCACAAGGCTTTATAGTGACCAGCTTCAAGAAACCTTCTCTGGAGGAAGAAGCTCACGATTTCTTATGGAGAGTGCATCAAAAGACCCCCCCTAAAGGCTACATCTCTGCATTTAACCGCTCACACTATGAAGATGTATTGGTACCGCGGGTACATGGGGGACTGAAAAAGGATGACTTGAAGCGCCGCTTTCGTTACATACGGCAGTTTGAGGAGATGCTGGTGGAAGAGGGAACGACAATTATCAAGCTTTTTCTGCATATTTCAAAAGAAAAGCAGCTTAAGAAAATCAAAGAACGGCTTGAAGATCCCAAAAAACACTGGAAATTCGACGCAAGTGATCTACAGGAGCGGGAGTTTTGGGATGATTACCAAGAGGCATATGTAGATGTTTTTAAGGAGTCTAGTATTGATAAAGCACCCTGGTACTGGATACCAGCCAATCATCAATGGTACCGCAACTATTTGGCCTTATCCATCGTTGTAAAGACACTGGAGAGTCTGGATCTGAGCTATCCGAAGCTGAATACCCCCACACCCGACATATCGGAGCTCATTTCCCCGCGTCATTAATATTTGGATAAGACCAACATCTATTGCGGTACCTAAGATTGGGAGGAGCGTTACAGCCCAGCAGCATCCTCTAAGGCACTATTTAGTGAGGCCGAGTCACGAACCTCTTTACCCTCTGCGTTGCTTTGGCTGATCAGCTCAGAGACGGTAACGAATTCATAACCTTGTCTGCGGAGCTCATCGATAATTTGCGGAAGAGCTTCGTGAGTTTGTTTGCAGGAATCGCTGGCATGCAGTAGAACGATATCACCAGGATGTGCTTTAGTCGTTACACGCTTCACGATATTGTCTACACCTATGTTCTTCCAGTCTAGAGAGTCTGTGTCCCACTGGATGACTTTGTAACCAAGATCATTGGCCACTTGCAGAACTCTTTTGTCAAAATCACCATTAGGCATACGAATTAGATTGGGTTCTTTACCGGTTAATTCTGTAAGCACAGTGTGAGCCGTTGTGATCTGAGTGCGAATCTCTTCGTTACTTAGAGTGCTGTAATTGACGTGTTTATGGCCATGACTGCCAATTTCGAATCCTGCGTTTTTGATGCTTGTTACAATATCGGGGTGAGTCTTACTCCATGGTGACGATAGGAAGAAGGTGGCTTTGTCCACTTTCTTGTCTTCAAGTACCTTCAAAATTGGTTCGGGTCTCTTTTCCCCCCAGCTAATATCGAAGGTTAGGGCAATCAGCTTCTTCTCTGTTGGCACACTGTAAATGGCAGAAGGTCCAGCCTCAGAAAAAACGGTGATATTACCCCTCTCGACATAGACAACTCCAGCAGCAAGAAGCACAGCGGCGAAGATATAGATGAACCTTTTGATCTTTTTGCCGCTGAATACATAAAAAGAATTCATTAATGACAGCGCTCCTCTCCCATGCGAAATGCTTGTTTGTTCTAAATGTATGCTCGTACCGCACGGTTATGACCTAAGAAACAGAGATCACAATTTCAGGAGGTATTTATGTTGTCGTTCTTCACGTTTGTTAAAGATATTAAATCGATCCGCAAGGCTTTGCTGCTATCCTGTCTGCTCTTCGTAATAGGAGCGGTTGTTGGCTGGGTAGCCACAAGTAGTCTGGAAAAACTATTGGTTCAGCAATTGGAAGGGCTAAGTGAGATCAGCGGAAACTTAAGAGACACCTCTAATCCGCAATGGAACTTCTTTGTATTTATATTTTTGAATAACGCCATCAAGGGCGTGGTTATTATTTTCCTGGGAGCGTTGTTCGGCATATTGCCAGCTATATTCTTATTTATAAACGGAGCGGTAATTGGCTACTTGATACATTTATCCGCACTGCAAGGACAGGATTTGTTCGATTTAATCGTAAAAGGATTACTGCCACACGGGATTATAGAGATTCCGGCAATCATTATCGCTTGTGCCTTTGGACTGCATTTTGGCGGGAAAGTGATTTCAAGTTTATTTCGATCTACAGATAGAAAAGAGGAGAGAAGCGCAGACTGGTCTGCTTTCATGCGTCAAACACTTACGGCTTCCATATGGACTGTAATCCTGTTATTTGTTGCAGCCATTATTGAAAGTACAATTACTTTTTCACTTTTATCATAAAACTTCCGGGAATAGAGCATAACATTAAGGGCGTTCATCCAAGGATTGCCTAAAGGTAAGGAGTATATAATCGACACGAAACCATAAAGGGAATTTTTAATAATTATGGTTATAAAAAGAGGACTCCGGTTAATCTAGTGTAAGAGGATCTTAAGGCAGCTTTCTCCATGAGATGTTACTTACTGTTTATGCACAAAAGTTTTGGGGGTTTAGAGAAGGTGTTAATTGCAACTTCATGAAGGAGGCCAAGCATATGTTGGGAATGTTGTTTAACGAAAAGGAATGCAAGGAACTGGATTATGTTTTGAGAAAAGAACTAGATGAGATGCTGTTAGATTTGAGTGATCAGCGCTTGGACCAAAATATCAGGCACGCCATCGCTAATAGATATAAGACTGTATTCCGGATGTATGCTCGCTTCGCTCCTCAGAAAGAGCTTTCCAAGTATGCATGGGGTGGACGTTCTTCTCAGTATAAACACTGAAGATATACGAGAATTGCTACAGTTTTATAAAGTTTTCAGATTATTTAATAAAATAGCTTGACTAAAAAGGAGTGCTCATGATAAATTATATCTCGCGCTCCTTTTGCTTGTGTAAAAGGGAAGCGGAAGGCAAGAAAAATTGAAAAAAAAGATTTTTCAAAAAAAAGACTTGCCAAACAGCTTAACACTGTGATATATTATAAAGGTCGCCGCTGATAAATAACGACGACGAAATGAGAGACATTGATCTTTGAAAACTGAACAACGAGTGAGTAGGAAATCACGTAAGTGAGGTCCGAAATTAGAGAATTAATTTTCTCGTCAGATGTTTCAAAATGAGCATATCGCTCTTTTCAATACTAATTGGAGAGTTTGATCCTGGCTCAGGACGAACGCTGGCGGCGTGCCTAATACATGCAAGTCGAGCGGAGTTATTTTGAAAGCTTGCTTTCAAAATAACTTAGCGGCGGACGGGTGAGTAACACGTAGGCAACCTGCCCTTCAGACTGGGATAACTACCGGAAACGGTAGCTAATACCGGATAATTTCTTTTTTCTCCTGAGAGAAGAATGAAAGACGGAGCAATCTGTCACTGAGGGATGGGCCTGCGGCGCATTAGCTAGTTGGTGGGGTAACGGCCCACCAAGGCGACGATGCGTAGCCGACCTGAGAGGGTGAACGGCCACACTGGGACTGAGACACGGCCCAGACTCCTACGGGAGGCAGCAGTAGGGAATCTTCCGCAATGGGCGAAAGCCTGACGGAGCAACGCCGCGTGAGTGATGAAGGTTTTCGGATCGTAAAGCTCTGTTGCCAGGGAAGAACGTCCGGTAGAGTAACTGCTACCGGAGTGACGGTACCTGAGAAGAAAGCCCCGGCTAACTACGTGCCAGCAGCCGCGGTAATACGTAGGGGGCAAGCGTTGTCCGGAATTATTGGGCGTAAAGCGCGCGCAGGCGGCTATTTAAGTCTGGTGTTTAAACCTTGGGCTCAACCTGAGGTCGCACTGGAAACTGGGTGGCTTGAGTGCAGAAGAGGAAAGTGGAATTCCACGTGTAGCGGTGAAATGCGTAGATATGTGGAGGAACACCAGTGGCGAAGGCGACTTTCTGGGCTGTAACTGACGCTGAGGCGCGAAAGCGTGGGGAGCAAACAGGATTAGATACCCTGGTAGTCCACGCCGTAAACGATGAGTGCTAGGTGTTAGGGGTTTCGATACCCTTGGTGCCGAAGTTAACACAGTAAGCACTCCGCCTGGGGAGTACGGTCGCAAGACTGAAACTCAAAGGAATTGACGGGGACCCGCACAAGCAGTGGAGTATGTGGTTTAATTCGAAGCAACGCGAAGAACCTTACCAGGTCTTGACATCCCTCTGAATCTGCTAGAGATAGCAGCGGCCTTCGGGACAGAGGAGACAGGTGGTGCATGGTTGTCGTCAGCTCGTGTCGTGAGATGTTGGGTTAAGTCCCGCAACGAGCGCAACCCTTAACTTTAGTTGCCAGCAGGTAATGCTGGGCACTCTAGAGTGACTGCCGGTGACAAACCGGAGGAAGGTGGGGATGACGTCAAATCATCATGCCCCTTATGACCTGGGCTACACACGTACTACAATGGCCGGTACAACGGGAAGCGAAGCCGCGAGGTGGAGCCAATCCCATCAAAGCCGGTCTCAGTTCGGATTGCAGGCTGCAACTCGCCTGCATGAAGTCGGAATTGCTAGTAATCGCGGATCAGCATGCCGCGGTGAATACGTTCCCGGGTCTTGTACACACCGCCCGTCACACCACGAGAGTTTACAACACCCGAAGTCGGTGGGGTAACCCGCAAGGGAGCCAGCCGCCGAAGGTGGGGTAGATGATTGGGGTGAAGTCGTAACAAGGTAGCCGTATCGGAAGGTGCGGCTGGATCACCTCCTTTCTATGGAGAATCGTTCTCTGCAATGAGAACATTCAAATCGGAAGTTTAACTTCCACAATAGAACCTTCGGGTTCGAACACTCACTCGTGTTCAGTTTTGAAAGAGCAAGTCTCTTTCGTATGCGTTTGGTGGCGATAGCGGAGGGGTTCCACACGTACCCATCCCGAACACGACCGTTAAGCCCTCCAGCGCCGATGGTACTTGGACCGAAGGGTCCTGGAAGAGTAGGACGTTGCCAAGCGGACAACCAATTCATTGGTTGATTCACAATGTTATATATGTTATATGGGCTTTTAGCTCAGTTGGTTAGAGCGCACCTCTGATAAGGGTGAGGTCGGTGGTTCGAGTCCACCAAGGCCCACCATATAACATTATAGAGTAATTTTATGGGGCCATAGCTCAGCTGGGAGAGCGCCTGCCTTGCAAGCAGGAGGTCAGCGGTTCGATCCCGCTTGGCTCCACCATAAATTTTTAAATGAATAACTTTTTTAACTTGATCCTTGAAAACTGGATACCGAAACGAATTTGCGTTTTAGAACATCTTTTAGCAACTTGTGCAAACAAGTAAATGTTATTAGTGAGATTTTTCTTCGGAAAAATCAAGGTTAAGCTAATAAGAGCACACGGAGGATGCCTAGGCGCCAGGAGCCGACGAAGGACGTGGCGAACAACGAAACTGCCTCGGGGAGCTGTAAGCAAGCTTTGATCCGGGGGTGTCCGAATGGGGAAACCCAGCTGTGGTAATTCGCAGTTACTCATACCTGAATACATAGGGTGTGTAGAGGCAGACCAGGGGAACTGAAACATCTAAGTACCCTGAGGAAGAGAAAACAATAGTGATTCCGTCAGTAGCGGCGAGCGAACGCGGAACAGCCTAAACCTAAGAGCTTGCTCTTAGGGGTTGTGGGACGTCTCACATGGAGTTACAAAGGAATATGGTAGGTGAAGAGGTCTGGAAAGGCCCGCGATAGAGGTAAAAGCCCTGTAACCTAAACTGTGTTCTCTCCGAGACGGATCCCGAGTAGTGCGGGGCACGTGAAACCCCGTATGAATCCAGCAGGACCATCTGCTAAGGCTAAATACTACCTGGCGACCGATAGTGAAACAGTACCGTGAGGGAAAGGTGAAAAGCACCCCGGAAGGGGAGTGAAATAGAACCTGAAACCGTGTGCTTACAAAAAGTCAGAGCCCGATCTATGGGTGATGGCGTGCCTTTTGTAGAATGAACCGGCGAGTTACGTTTAACATGCAAGGTTAAGCCGAGAAGGTGGAGCCGCAGCGAAAGCGAGTCTGAATAGGGCGATTGAGTATGTGGACGTAGACCCGAAACCGTGTGATCTACCCCTGTCCAGGGTGAAGGTGCGGTAACACGCACTGGAGGCCCGAACCCACGTACGTTGAAAAGTGCGGGGATGAGGTGGGGGTAGCGGAGAAATTCCAATCGAACTCGGAGATAGCTGGTTCTCCCCGAAATAGCTTTAGGGCTAGCCTCGGTATAAGAGTAGTGGAGGTAGAGCACTGATTGGGTGCGGGGTCCGCAAGGATTACCAAGCTCAGTCAAACTCCGAATGCCATATACTTATTGCCGGGAGTCAGACAGTGAGTGCTAAGATCCATTGTCAAAAGGGAAACAGCCCAGACCATCAGCTAAGGTCCCCAAGTGTGTGTTAAGTGGGAAAGGATGTGGAGTTGCACAGACAACCAGGATGTTGGCTTAGAAGCAGCCACCATTGAAAGAGTGCGTAATAGCTCACTGGTCGAGTGACTCTGCGCCGAAAATGTAACGGGGCTAAACACACCACCGAAGCTATGGCTAGATACGTATGTATCTGGGGTAGGGGAGCGTTGTGTAGGGGTTGAAGGTGTACTGAAAAGAGCGCTGGACACTACACAAGTGAGAATGCCGGTATGAGTAACGAAAAGATCAGTGAGAATCTGATCCGCCGAAAGCCCAAGGTTTCCTGAGGAAGGCTCGTCCGCTCAGGGTAAGTCGGGACCTAAGGCGAGGCCGAAAGGCGTAGTCGAAGGACAACAGTTTGAAATTACTGTACCACCGTAATCCGCTATGAGCGATGGGGTGACGCAGGAGGGTAGTGACGCGGACTGATGGATGTCCGTCTAAGCAGTGAGGCTGATGTGTAGGCAAATCCGCACATCGATAAGGCTGGGCTGTGATGGGGAGCGAAAATTATAGTAGCGAAGGTCATGATCTCACACTGCCAAGAAAAGCCTCTAGCCAGGAGAAGGTGCCCGTACCGCAAACCGACACAGGTAGGCGAGAAGAGAATTCTAAGGCGCGCGGAAGAACTCTCGTTAAGGAACTCGGCAAAATGACCCCGTAACTTCGGGAGAAGGGGTGCCCCGGTAGTGTGAATAGCACGAGGGGGCCGCAGTGAAAAGGCCCAAGCGACTGTTTAGCAAAAACACAGGTCTGTGCGAAGCCGCAAGGCGAAGTATACGGGCTGACGCCTGCCCGGTGCTGGAAGGTTAAGGGGAGTGGTTAGGGGTAACCCGAAGCTATGAACCGAAGCCCCAGTAAACGGCGGCCGTAACTATAACGGTCCTAAGGTAGCGAAATTCCTTGTCAGGTAAATTCTGACCCGCACGAATGGCGTAACGACTTGGGCGCTGTCTCAACGAGAGATCCGGTGAAATTTTAATACCTGTGAAGATGCAGGTTACCCGCGACAAGACGGAAAGACCCCATGGAGCTTTACTGCAGCTTGATATTGAATTTGGGTACGATCTGTACAGGATAGGTGGGAGCCGTAGAAATCGGAGCGCAAGCTTCGGTGGAGGCGCCGTTGGGATACCACCCTGATCGTATCTAGGTTCTAACCTAGTACCCTTACCGGGTACGGGGACCGTGTCAGGCGGGCAGTTTGACTGGGGCGGTCGCCTCCTAAAGAGTAACGGAGGCGTTCCAAGGTTCCCTCAGAATGGTTGGAAATCATTCGCAGAGTGCAAAGGCATAAGGGAGCTTGACTGCGAGACCTACAAGTCGAGCAGGGACGAAAGTCGGACTTAGTGATCCGGTGGTACCGCATGGAAGGGCCATCGCTCAACGGATAAAAGCTACCCTGGGGATAACAGGCTTATCTCCCCCAAGAGTCCACATCGACGGGGAGGTTTGGCACCTCGATGTCGGCTCATCGCATCCTGGGGCTGAAGTAGGTCCCAAGGGTTGGGCTGTTCGCCCATTAAAGCGGTACGCGAGCTGGGTTCAGAACGTCGTGAGACAGTTCGGTCCCTATCTGTCGTGGGCGCAGGAAATTTGAGAGGAGCTGTCCTTAGTACGAGAGGACCGGGATGGACGTACCGCTGGTGCACCAGTTGTTCCGCCAGGAGCATGGCTGGGTAGCTACGTACGGACGGGATAAGCGCTGAAAGCATCTAAGCGTGAAGCCCCCCTCAAGATGAGATTTCCCAATTAGTAAGACCCCTTGAAGACGACGAGGTAGATAGGTTGGAGGTGGAAGTGCAGCAATGCATGGAGCTGACCAATACTAATCGGTCGAGGGCTTATCCTATACTTAGAATGCAAATTCGTTTCGGATTCAGTTTTCAGGCGATTAAGCCTGAGCATTTACGCTGTAAATGCCCGTTTGGTGGCGATAGCGGAGGGGTTCCACGCGTACCCATCCCGAACACGACCGTTAAGCCCTCCAGCGCCGATGGTACTTGGACCGAAGGGTCCTGGGAGAGTAGGACGTTGCCAAGCGGATATTCCCTGATAGCTCAGTTGGTAGAGCACTCGACTGTTAATCGAGTTGTCACAGGTTCGAGTCCTGTTCGGGGAGCCATGCTCTCATAGCTCAGCAGGTAGAGTGCTTCCATGGTAAGGAAGAGGTCACCGGTTCGAATCCGGTTGAGAGCTCCACAGATTTGCAAGGCCCGTTGGTCAAGGGGTTAAGACACCTCCCTTTCACGGAGGTAACATGGGTTCGAATCCCATACGGGTCACCAACTTTTACTTGTACTTACCCTTAGAGGGTCCCATAGATATGGAGGCTTAGCTCAGCTGGGAGAGCATCTGCCTTACAAGCAGAGGGTCGGGGGTTCGATCCCCTCAGCCTCCACCATAATCTTCCTAAGAGATTGTGGGCAACATAGAGGTACCATCAATGGGGATTAGCCAAGCGGTAAGGCAACGGACTTTGACTCCGTCACTCATAGGTTCGAATCCTATATCCCCAGCCAAGTGCGAGCCATTAGCTCAGTTGGTAGAGCACCTGACTTTTAATCAGGGTGTCGAAGGTTCGAGTCCTTCATGGCTCACTTTTATTATTATCATGCGCGTGTGGCGGAATGGCAGACGCACCAGACTTAGGATCTGGCGTTTCACGACGTGGGGGTTCAAGTCCCTTCACGCGCACCACTTATTGCGGACGTGGCTCAGCGGTAGAGCATCGCCTTGCCAAGGCGAGGGTCGCGGGTTCGATTCCCGTCGTCCGCTCCATAATTTTGCGCCCTTAGCTCAGCTGGATAGAGCGTTTGACTACGAATCAAAAGGCCGGGAGTTCGAATCTCTCAGGGCGCGCCATTTTTATTATTAAGCAATTATAGTATTTATAACGGGATGTAGCTCAGCTTGGTAGAGCACCTGGTTTGGGACCAGGGGGTCGCATGTTCAAATCGTGTCATCCCGATTTTCACCTTTGCGGGTGTAGTTCAATGGTAGAACTTCAGCCTTCCAAGCTGATAGCGTGGGTTCGATTCCCATCACCCGCTCCATAATTTTATAGTAACGGGATGTAGCTCAGCTTGGTAGAGCACCTGGTTTGGGACCAGGGGGTCGCATGTTCAAATCGTGTCATCCCGATACTCAGCTTAATCGCTGCTCAAAAGCTCTTACTTCGGTAAGGGCTTTTTTGTTATGTATTGAATAAACATATAAATACAGCCTAAGAACGTATGTTCTATTATTCCTCCAAAAAAAATCGGACTTCCGGTGGAATTCCAATCCGTAGATAATAGTTTCTCCATGATTCCTCTTGTTCGGGGCTTCTGCCCGAAGAAAGTAATTTTACAGCAAAGACATTAGCTTGACGTTCAAGCTTCCCAGGAGAGAAATAGGAGCTTTCCTCCAGAAAAAAGCGATTGATCCCCTTGTGAAGCCGATCATGCCCTAATTCATGCGCACAAACGAAGCGCTGCCATTCTACAGGCAACTCATTATGAATGACGATAAACCTTCTTCTTAGTTTTCGATAATATAATCCCTTTGTGCCAGTCCCCAGGTTCATGAAACGAATTTGAATGCCTAGTGCTGCGGCAAGCTCGAACGGGCAGTTGGTTTTATATTTTTTAATCAGACTATTGATCAGTTCATCCATGTTCTTCACCTGCAGCATGTTAGTATAGTTATTTAGTGTCTTTGGATTTTTTTCTCTTATTCATCTGTTTGGCTTCCCAGAACAATCCGGTTAGTACATCTTTTATCCTCTGTTTATCTTCTTTGTCTAATGGAATCCCATCAAACATCAGCTCTCCATCATCCTCTAGCATTTTTCGAAAGTCTCGTTTATCTTTGCTTGTAGCCCAATCTGGGACAGCCTCATCGCTTGAAAGAGTCTGGTCCTGCAAATACCCTGCCTGATCCATTAGCTCCTCGTAGGGGACGCCAGTGGCCTCAGCAATTTTGCGTAACGTGGTTGGTTTAGGAACCCCTCTTAATCCATTCTCAATCCGGGAAATTTGCGAACCGCTAATTCCGGCTGCTGCTGCTAATTGATTAATGGTGAGTCCCTTTGTTTCCCGAAGATGCTTCATATAATCCCCGAATTCCTGTTTCATCTCAACTCACTCCTTATTGGCTGTAACCTTATGATAATAATATAAGCCATTTTTGCCAATAGGTAAACAACAAAGCGTATATTATTGCCAAAAGGCAAGATAATGGAGGGATATACGCTCTTTTTCGATAAAAACAGCCTAAAACGGGGTTTTACGAGATTGGTAAAGAAGTGGTATATTATAGAAAAATACGAACAGAATACGAACAAGATTTATTTTATCACATTGGGCTGGAAAATTCCGCAAATTTAATCTCATTCAGTTAAACCCAAAAGGAGTGCATAAATGATGAACATATCAACTTTACCAGAGTTGGACCGTCGCCGAACCCAGGTCGCTATAGAGAGCATGTTGGAGAAATACCGTATTTTTAAGACCGTTACATTTGAAGCGAAGGAAGCAAGCACAACTTATTCATACACAGAAAGATTTCATGGTCCTACTAACACTGTAACTGATCAGACTGCTGCGATAGCTTCTTATAATGTGGACATCCCCGCCGCAAGGAGGGCTTACTGTTCCGCAATAGACTCTGTGGTAGAGAGACTCGATACGAGAGAACAGCAGCTGGTACGGGAAAGGTATATGAGAAGAGACGAGATGTACGATTATACGATTTACAATCATGTGTTTGATCCACCGGTAAGTAAGGACACTTACGTGAAGATACGCTCGAAGGCTTTTTACAAGATGGCATTAGCGTTAACGGATCTCGGTTTACTATCTCTGCAAACTTTAGTAACAACAGCGCCTAGGGTAAAGAAAGAGAAAATGAGTATTACTTAATAGAAATAGAATAGTGTGATTAGTAAAGAAGACTGTATCGTCCGAGCGGATGATGCGGTCTTTTTTTGAATTATAAGAAAGTATAAGTTTCAGGATGTACTTTATCCTTATAATCCCGCACAAAAACTTGCCGTCCATAAAAGGAGGGACGAAGGCTCTTAAGCTTGTCTTCAATTATGTTCCTCCGAAAAACCGCTCTATACCATCCAAAAGCTAGCCAAAACCTCGTCCGTTTACCCTCTCCGCAAGGAAAATATGGGGGTATGATTATAACATGGCAAATGAAGCAAAAGAACACCGCAAGAGCATGAATGCTCTGCTAATAGTTCCGCCCTAAGGGTGATGAGAACAAACCTAGCGGTGAAAGATTCTTCTCGCATTTGCCTAATGAAGAAGGGATATTATCCAACCTCGGATAGTATCCTTTTTTCTTAAACTAGTTGAGGGGGTGTCTGCTTAATGTTCATGCAGTTGAAGGTTAACACCATCAAAGATCGACGAACGATCGCAGATCAGAAAGGAATGGAGTGATGTCGGTACAACAATTGCGAGAACACATTACAAGTACACTTGAACGGTATTTTCCTGATGTGCCTGTATATGTAGAAGGAGAAAAACCTCAAACAGCCTATTTTCATCCCGGACTGATCTCAGCAACACTGGATCGGCAGCGGGAGGGCAGGTATTTAGCGGTCTACCGTTTTGGCATCCGTTATGAGCAAGGCAATTTGCTGGAAGCTGAAAGAATGGCAGATAAGCTAAGTGAGGCGATGGCAGGGATGGAGCAGGATGGTGGAGCTTTTCGTGTAGTTAGGCAAGCTTGGGAAGCTGGAACTGAGGGGCATGGGCCGCTGTTTACAGTTGACTATATGTTGTATTTGCAAAACGACAAGCCTGACAGCATTAAGATGGGACAAATGATTGGAGGAGAACGATTGAAATGAGTACTAAAGGGAGTAACGGGAATGGGTTCAGTAAGGAACAGATTGTGAATTCCTCACTTTTTACGCCGAGGGAAAAGGATATATTGAACGTTATTTTGCAGGATGGCAAGAACTATACGCTCGAAGAAGCAAAGCAATCTATGGGATTGTTCAAAAATAAGGAGGTAATGAACTAATGGCAGGCGGAACATGGACAACGCAAAATAAGGTGCGCCCTGGGGTATACGTAAATGTAGCATCAAATCAAGGTGCCATCGGCAAAATGGGAGAACGCGGGATTACGGCATTGGCGCTTGCCCTATCTTGGGGAGAACCGGGAGTAATCATGAAGATTACCCCGCAGGATGATGTGAATAAGCTGCTAGGAGTTGATTTGGAACATCCAACTCTATTGCCAGTGCGTGAAGCGCTGAAACGGGCGGGAACCTTGCTGCTCTATCGATTGAATGAAGGCGTTAAAGCGGCAGTCACAAATAACGGTCTTCAGGTAACAGCTAAATATGGCGGTGTACGCGGAAATGATCTTTCGATTGTGATTGAGAAAAATATAGAGAATGTTGCTCTTTTTGATGTAAAGACTTTGCTTAATGGAACAGAACTGAACAAGCAAACGGTTGGAACGGCTGAGGAGTTGGTCGCGAACGATTATGTTCAATTCCAGAAAAATGGTGCAGAAGGCTTGAAGCTAATTGCAGGCATGCCGCTTACAGGGGGGGCTAACGGAACCGTGACGAATGGAGCACATAGTGACTTCCTGTCTGCTCTTGAGGTGCAAGAATTCCAAACAGTGGGTCTAGTATCGCAGGATAGTGCTCTCAAGGCACTCTACAGTTCTTTTGTGAGACGGCTTCGGGATACAGAAGGGAAAAAGGTACAGGCTGTACTATCCGATTATGCGGCTGCAGGTCATGAAGGTGTGATTAGCGTGAATAATGGGGTAGTACTGAGCGACGGAACTACGATTGATAACGTCAATGCCGTTGCTTGGGTAGCTGGTGCTACAGCAGCAGCAGCTGTTAATGAATCGCTGACTTATCAGGGTTATGATGATTCGGTGGATGCTGATGTAAGACTTAGCCATTCTGAGACTACAGCTGCGTTGCTAAAAGGAGAGCTTATCTTTACTTACAGTGGCGGACGGGCTGTGGTGGAACAGGATATTAATACATTTACCGCATTTTCACCGGACAAAGGCAAAGCATTCTCCAAAAATCGTGTACTTCGCGTGCTGGATGGAATTGCAAATGATATGAAGCGTATTTTTGAGAACTACTATATCGGTAAGGTCGCGAATAATGAAGATGGCCGTGCTCTTTTCTGGTCACAGTGTGCGACTTATATGAATGATTTGCAGGATATGGGTGCGATTGAGGGCTTTAACGCGCAGACAGATGTTGTAGTTGTGGCTGGTGCAGATAGTGACAGTATCGTGCTGGATGTGGCTGTGAAACCGGTAGATTCCGTAGAAAAAGTATATATGAAAGTGAAGGTGGTTTAAGATGGCATTTTTAAAAGCTAGTGATACGATTTCCGGCCAGGAGGGCCGTGCTTATGCTGTGATTGGTACGCAAACTGAAGAGATGTTCTATGTGAAAACTCTTGAAGCTACAGTAGAAAAAACAAAAGCAGAAGTGAAAACACTGGGCCGCCGGGGTGTTCAGCATAAAGCGACTGGATGGTCGGGCAGCGGTTCGATGACGATTTTTTATATGACTAGTCGTTTCCGCCAGATGATGCTCGATTATATGAATACGGGTGTTGATCAGTACTTCGATATTGAGGTTACGAACGAGGATCCATCGTCCAGCGTGGGGGCACAACGGATTATTCTAAAAGGGGTGAACCTCGATAGTGTCATCATGGCCTCACTCGATACAGAGTCAGACGCTCTGGAAGAAGAAGTTAGCTTTACCTTTGAAGATGTGCAGATTGTGCAAGCTTTTGGTGCTCCGGCAGGTTCCGGGCTTTAATTAAGACAACTAGATAGATTGGAGCAAGCAAGACCCGAACGTAGAATGAGCGACGGGTCTCTTCTCTGTCTATTGGCAGCTAGTAGCAGGAGAAGTATCTAAATAAATAATTCTAGGAGGAAGACAATGAGCGAATTAAGTTTGTTTTTTGCCCAAAATGTAGCATGTGACACGACCGAGGAGTTTGTGGTATCCCAGCGTTTTAAGGATAAGGAAGGAAATGCGGTGGCCTGGAAGTTGCGCAGTATGACTGAGGATGAGAATCAGGAATGCCGCAAGGCCGCAACCCGCAAAGTCAAAGGGAAAAACGGAGTGTATACCTCTGAAATTGAGCCTAACGATTATATGGCGAAGCTGATGACCTCAAGTGTAATGCATCCGGATCTAAAAAATGCTGAACTGCAGCGTTCTTATGGCGTACTTGGCGCTGAAACACTGCTGCGTAAAATGCTGCTTCCGGGTGAATTCGCGGCGTTGGGTGAGCGGGTGCAGGCCTTAAATGGTTTTGGCACGGACATGAACGAGCTGGTGGATGAAGTAAAAAACTAATCAACGAGGGCGATAGTGAAGCCAATTTTGCTTATTACGCCCTCCATGAGCTGCACATTTTACCCCATGAGCTGATGAAGCTGTCTTCCCGCGAACGCGCCGCAATATATGCGATGATTGCTGTTCGTGTGGAGAAGGAGAAGCGCGATCAGGCACGGAGTAAGGCGAGGAAGAGATAGTTAGGGGGTGAGAGAATGGCAGGTGTACAAAATAATATAGCTGGAATACAGCAAGTTTCCAATCAATGGATCAATGATATAACCAATCAGATTACAACACAGGTCTCGGCAAATATTTCAAATTCCTTTTCAGCAACCTTAAACCGTATCAGTATGAAAATAGTCAATAAACCCGTGTACAACATCACTAATAATTACAGTGCAGCTTATACCAGAATTCAAGCTTCTATTGGAGGTGCGGTTCAGGCTCAGGAGAGACTGAATGATGCGGCTGATAGAGGGGCTGGAGGAGCTGAAAAGCAAGCAGGAACCTGGGAAAAGCTTACGGGGGCCTTTGAAAAGGCTAAGGGTATGGTGGAAAAAGTTAAGGGTGTCATGGAGAAGGTGCTTGTGCCAGCTGCTGAGCAGCAAAAGTGGGAAGATCTTTTCAAAGCAAAAACCGGAAATGCTGATGTTGGTGTAGCTATGTTTGATAAATTCAAGAAGAGAGCGCTAGAAACCGGACAGGACGTCAGCAAGTCTATGGAAAGTGTCTTGTCGTTTTATCCTAAAACACAAAATACGGACCAGCTAGATAAGCTAATGGATTATTCCACAAGGCTTAGTATGATGTCTCCAGAAGGTAAGGATATTGGCGATACTTCATCAGCTATTAATTCTGCATTTGATGGAGACTCTAGTGACTTAGCATCGATGCTTCAGGTAGATGAAGAGGAGCTTGGTGGACTCGACCTAGTAGCCAGTACGGGGAACATGGGCGCTTTTTTAAGTACTTTGGGAGATATCATGACAACGGCAGGTATGACGAGTACTTCGCTGCAAACCATGATGGATTCACCCGTAAATCAGTGGCAGACACTTCTTGGAAACTATAACAATTCCTTAGCTGGCATGGGACAAGGGGCACTTGCAGCATTTTCTCCGCTGTTAAGCATTCTTAATGATGCGTTCTCAGAAGGTACCTTTCAGCCTATTATCGATGGGATGGCCATTGGATTGGCTATTATAGCACAAGGTTTTTCACAAGTTGTACAGGGAGCCTTATTCCTTTGGAGTGTTCTTAGCAGCACGTTGCCTTATGTAGTACCCATTCTTTTGGGAATTGTTGCTGGGATTATTGCTTATAAAATTGCTATGGGTGCAGCAGCAATCGCAACAAATATGTCAGCAATTGCGACTGGGATCGCTACCGCAGCGCAAGGGATTTACAACGCTGTGTTAAATGCCAATCCTATTGCGCTTGTAATTGGACTTGTTATTGCACTTATTGTGGCTTTTTTAGGAATTGTTGCAGCTCTTCAGCCAGTAAGAGATTTTCTTGCCAATATGTTCAGGGCTCTCGGACAGATCGTTGCAGATTTTGTAGGTTATGTGATTGATCTATGGACCGGATTTATTAATGGTATCATTGATGCTGCCAATTTTTTATTAGGTGGTATTAATAAAGTAATTGGGGCTGTTGGTAAATTTATAGGTATAGAATCAGAGATTAATCTTCATCTTGAACGGGTTGACAGCAGTCAATTTAAACAGAACGTGGAGATGAGCATTGAAAATACTTTTGATACGGCTGCGAAATATACGCAAGAATTTGATGTTAACAAATTTAAAGAAAGCCTAAACGTAGGGGGGAATACGAATAACGAGACTACAATCAATCAATGGAATACTACTCATCAAGATGATTCAACGAAACCTCCGAAATCGCCTACCATTCCTGAGGTTCCAGTAGTTCCTGTGACGAAGACTCCTGCGTTAAATACGCCTTCCGCTGTAGGTTCTTTTCAAAATGCAGGAGTACCTGGTAATCTGAACACCGTCAACCGTGTGAACGAGCTCGGCTCCATCAACGACACCGTAGACATCTCCAGTGATGATCTGAAAATGCTCCGCGAGCTGGCCGAGATTCAGGCGATCCAGAATTTTGTGGAGCTTACGCCGACGGTGCAGGTGACGACCGGAAATATTAACAATGCCGGAGACATTGATACGATTATCAACAAGATCGGGCAAAAGCTGAACGAGGAGTTTGTCTCTACGGCGCAGGGGGTGTATACGTAACGTGGAAGAGTACGGGATTTTTTTGGGTTTTAATAATCAGGAGGATGCAATCCGGCTGCCAGTCAATCCAGAGACCTTGGAAATCAAGGAGAGTGGAGATGGAAAAAGCTATACCATTATCGATCTGGGTGAGATCAATACGATTGCTTATCCGAAGCTTACGGAGATCACGATTGAAAGTATTTTTCCGGCACAAAGGTATCCGTTCGTATTGGTGCAGGAGGACGGGCTGAAGAGACCTTTTGAATATGTGGAGCTTATTAAGAAATGGATGACGAGTCGTCGGCCCATTCGGTTTGTGTTCTCCGGTGTGAGGTATCCCGATGATACGAAAAAGGATAAAAAGAAGTTAAACAAACCACAGAAATGGCTAGAGGAATCTTCAATTAGTGAGGATGCATCTTTAGAAATTGATTTTGCTGTGAATATGGCTATGAGCATCGAAGGTTTCACTTGGAAGCTTAGTGCGGGATCGTCAGGGGATATTGAATATTCGTTATCTCTCAAAAAGTACGTATTCTATCAGGCGGTAGCTGTGAAGGTTGTTAAAGGTGAAGTGAAGGCGGAGCAGAAGCGGGCCAATGAAAAGGCAAAGCCTACTACCTATACCTTAAAAGCTGGAGACAGTCTATGGAGCATCGCTCAAAAAAACCTAGGAGATGGCTCGAAGTACAAAGCCATTCAGAAGCTTAATGGCATTCCGGATAGTGAGCTGAAAAAGCTGCCCATCGGTAAAGTCATCAAGCTGCCGTAGGAGGATGTTATGGAACTGCTAGTGAAGAATAAGGAAGGGAATCTATGGGATATTTCTGGCATCGTCTCAGATATTTCTTGGAAAACTGCACGGTCAGGTAAACCGTCAACGCTAGAGTTAACGCTTGTGGACAACGGAATTTATCAGCTCCCCAAGTTCGGGATCAGCAACGGTGATATTATTCAGTTCAGTAAAGATAATGTAGATGTATTTTACGGATTTGTGTTCAGCATTGATACGGGCTCGGATCAGGAGATTAAGCTGACTGCCTATGATCAAATTCGTTATTTGCTGGGCAATGGTAGTTATGTTTTGCAGGATGTTACGGCTAGTGATGTGATCAAGAAAATAACAACGGACTACGGATTAAAGACAGGTGTGCTGGAGGAGACAGAGTACCGGATTCCTTCTTTAATTGAAGATGACAAAAAGCTGTTGGACATCATTATGGGAGCCATCGGCAGTGAGCTTCAGTTTAAGGGGCGGCTGATGGCTTTTTACGATGATTTTGGGAAGCTGACGCTGCGTAAACCGGATTCTATGCTGCTTAACCTGGTGCTGGGAGCGGGGCATTATCTGTACGATTATTCGCTCAAAAAAAGTATTGATGACGATACGTACAACACGATTTTTCTGTACAAGGACAACGAGGCATCGGGCAAACGCGATTTCTATCCGGTCAGTGACAAGGACAATGTGAAACGCTGGGGTATCCTGCACTTGTATCAAAAGGCTGATGACAAAGCGAATGCTGCACAAATTCAGGAGAAGGCAAACAATCTGCTGAAAATGCACAATCGTGAAAAGCTTAGTCTCTCCATACAGGCGATTGGTGATATGCGTGTAAGAGCAGGCAATTTCATTTATGTCCTATTGGATGAATTCGAGACTCAATTGTTTCTGGTGGACCAATGCAGCCATAAGATTTCTGGAGGGGAGCATACAATGTCCCTCGATATTAAGGTGGTGTAGAAATGATGTTAGATATTATTAAAAAAGCAAGTCTAGGAGCCGTGGGAAGTACAAATCCCGTGGCTTTTTCTTATGGAACGGTAACGGTGGCAGCTCCTTTGCAGATTCAGGTGGATCAGCGGTTTGTTTTATCGGGGAATGCGTTAGTGCTGCCTGAATCGGTAATGGAAAGCAAGATCGACATCGAGGGCAAAGAAGTAATACTTCGGCGGGGATTAGCGAGTGGGGACCGCGTATTAATGGTTCGAATGCAGGGCGGACAAAGCTACATTGTTCTGGATCGGCTGGTGAGCCCGATATGATCCCGGCGATTGGAAAAGCTGGACCGATAACGGTCTTGCTTGAGGGGGAGGTCAACCTTGAGCGTGGGGAAAGCCCTAGTCTTACGTACCGAATGGATTGGGAGAGAAAAAGGATTACAGGCCAAACGGATGGACTGGAAGCAGTTCAACAGGCAGCGGCAAAAATTTTGCGAACCGATCGGTTTGAACATCTGATTTACAGTTCGGATTACGGAACAGAGTGGCGGTTGGTGCTTGGCAAGGATCGGCTGCTGGTTAGAGCTGAAATCAGACGTATCGTTAGTGAGGCACTACTTCAGGATGAACGAATCCTTAGCTTAGAGAATATTGTTGTTTCGTTTACCGGAGATAATCTAACTTTTGACTGCAAGGTCGTCACACGTTACGGAAATTTTCAGCTGAGAAAGGAGTGGAATGAGGATGTATGAGGATCAGACGTATGAGGCTCTTTTGGAGCGGATGCTGGACCGGATTCCATCAGGATTGGATAAACGCGAGGGCAGCATCATTTATGACGCGTTGGCTCCAGCAGCCGCTGAGTTGACACAGATGTATATTGAGCTGGATGTGAATAATAATCTGTATTTTGCAGATACGGCTACCGGAGAGTACTTGGAGCGAAGCATCTCCTGGTCAGGCATTGTAAGGCGTGAAGCCAGCAAGGCACAGCTGAAAGGGATTTTTTATAAGGCGGATGGAGGATTGTTGGATGTTCCACTCGGCAGCCGCTTCTCACTCGAAATGCTGAATTATACGGCTGTGGAGAAGTTATCTCCTGGAGTGTATCGCTTGGAAAGTGAAACCGCTGGAGAAGAAGGAAATCGATATTTTGGCTCTTTACTGCCAGTGGATTATATTTCAGATCTAGCGCGAGGAGAAATAGCCTCTCTTCTGATCCCTGGGGAGGACATTGAAACGGATGATGCGTTACGCCAGCGTTATTTGGATTCAGCCAGACGCCCAGCTACTAGCGGAAATAAATATCACTATATGGAGTGGGCACTGCAAGTTTCGGGTGTGGGAGGCGCACGTGTTTTTCCATTATGGAAAGGTCCTAAAACTGTGAAGGTGATTATTGTGGACGCCGAAAAAAAACCCGCATCCGAGCTGTTGGCGGCTCAGGTGCAGCAATATATTGATCCGGTCTCAGGAGCTGGTGAGGGACAAGCACCGGTAGGGGCTGTTGTGACCGTGGCGCCGGCTGCGGGCAAAAACATCAGTATAAGTGCCAAGGTAACCCTTGCTTCTGGCTATGCACTGCAAGCTGTAAACCAAGGCTTTCAGGTGATGCTTGAGAAATATCGCAAGGAGAAGGCTTTTTCAGCAACCTATATCAGTCAGTCTGTCATCGGGGCATTATTGCTTGCTACTGAAGGAGTCGCGGATTACACAGAGCTGAAGTTGAACAGTGGAGCGGGCAATGTGATGTTGAACGAAGAAGAAGTACCGTTGTTCGGTAACGTTCTACTGGAGGTGTAGCATGGGTTATCCAGAGCAAATTGATATTTTTCAAGAAAAACTTAATAAAAAAGCAAACGGTAGCAGCTATGTTATCGAAGAGAGATTACCGCTTGTAAATGGCGTTTACAGTGGTCTTCTAGCGCATGACAATATTAATAATCAGACCATTGCGGTGTACACAGGGTCACAGTATTCCGGGATCGAGCTACGCAATTTCACTGTGTCTTTTCCGGATGAGGCGCCCTGGCGGCGGTTGATTAAGATTTTTGCCGATGTGCCTGAGGTATATGTTACTTACGAAACCCCCGGTGATACGGTTGAAGCAGAGGATATTAACGGTTTGCAGGTGAGTCTTACCGCTGTCCAAACTGAAATAGAGCGTTATAAGAACAAGGGCCAGATTGACGGAGGATCATTTAGAAGAGAGGTGTAAAATGGCACAGACCATACAAATAAAGCGGGGTACAAAGGCTGAGCTAACGAGTTATGGCGTGTTGAAGGCAGGTGAGCTTGGTTTTTGCAGTGATACTAAGGAAGTTTATATTGGTGACGGCACGTCCAATTCCATGGTCGGCAGGGCGCTGTCAGGGCCAGAAGCTTCGCGTCCGGTTGCAGGATCCGTTGGTCGTTTGTATTACGTGACTACGGGTTCGAATAGCGGATATTTATATTTTGATGATGGGGCAGCTTGGCGGCGGGTGAATGCGCAGAAGCTTACCGATCTGACAGGTACAATTGATGATATCGCTGATGGAGCAACCTATGCGAAGGTGCTTAAAGCGGATATTAGTGCGGGACATATCAATAAAGTATCGGATGGCACAAACGTAAAGACTGCCGCTGAGATCAAGACTCACATTGATGATGTGGCCAAGCACCGGACAATCAATGATGCAGGGACTACGATTACAGACTTGTGGTCTGCGCAAAAGATTAAAAATGAAATTGAGCTGGCTAAGCATAACATCGAACCGCAAGCATCGGTAAAAGACCAGAACCTGCTGGCTCCACCTGCCAGTCCGGTTGAGGGTGATCGTTATATTATTCCAGCAGGGGCAACCGGGGTATGGGCGGGCAAAACGAATCAAATTGTTGAATACCAATCTGCCGCTTGGGTATTTTATGTTCCTGCCGTCGGTTGGACCGCTTACGTCGATGATGAGCAGAAGATTTACAGCTGGAACGGCAGCGCATGGGTACGTACCGGTGGTGCACTCCAGACCATTACAGCCGGGAGCGGGCTGATTGGTGGGGGGCAGGCCGATACTGTGACGTTGAACATTGGTGCGGGCAATGGGATCACAGTCACTGCAGACGCGATTGCGGTTACCGCTGGAAAAGGAATCACCGTGGATGCAGCTGGTATAGCTGTAAGTGTGGATGGAAGCAGTATCGTTTATGATGCTGCGAATGGCAATAAACTTACCGTGGCCAGTATTGATGGCGGAACATTCTAGGGGGCGGGACAATGGCTCTAAAAACATTGATTCAAATACGCCGCGGCTTGGAAAGCGCCATTGGAGCGCTGGCTATTGGTGAGCTTGGATATTGTACAGACAGTGGCAAGCTGTACATTGGTTCCGCCGCTGGTAATGTCTTGCTGGTAGCCGCGCAGAGTACCGGGGATATGCTGAAAAGCATTTACGATACGAATAACAATGGCAAGGTGGATTTTGCGCAACAAGCGGATAGTGTAGCTTGGGCGGGGGTAGCGGGTAAACCAACGGTATTTCCTCCAGCGGCGCATACACATGATTATTTGCCCAAAGGCCCCCTAACCTGGAATCAACTGAAGGGGGTGTAGAGGATGAGTTACGGCAGCTCTTTATACAGCGAATTGCAATATTCCGCAGATAAAGATTCGAGCCATCCGGGTGAAGTCGAGGCGCCTGATCTAATGCAGTATTTACCGGATTATTACAAGGATGTCCGCGAAATGGAGAAGCTTCAGGAGACCATCGGGCTAGAAATTGGTGGACTGAAGGTAGGTACTATAGATGTACTGGATCAGGCGTTTATTGAAACGGCTACAGTGAGCCTTGGTCGCTGGGAATCCGAACTTGGACTCAGCAGCGATCCATCCAAGTCTTATGCCACTCGTCGAGAGATGATTAAGGCAAAGCTGCGTGGAAATGGGACCACCACACCGGAGATGATTCAGCGGACGGCATCAGCTTTTTCAGGTGGAGTGGTTGAAGTAAAGGAAGTGCCTGAGGAGTACCGTTTTGAGATTCATTTTGTGAGTACACTAGGGATTCCTCCGAATATGGCAGGGTTGATTCAAATCATCGAAGAGATTAAACCTGCGCATTTAGCTTATGAATTTGTGTTCAGCTATACCTGGTGGGACTCTGTTAAGGCTTTGACTTGGGAGAGTGCTCACAGTAAAACATGGAACGAATTAAGAACTTATAGATAGGAGAGTGACATATGCAAACCACAGGAAATTTGGGCTTAAAGAAGCCAGAGGGAACAGATATCGTTGATATTGCCGATCTGAACGGGAATATGGATATTTTGGACAATGCCGTTAATGGCAAGGTCGATAAAGTAACAGGCAAACAGCTGTCCACGAACGATTACACCGCCGCCGAGAAAACGAAGCTGGCGGGTATTGCTACGGGAGCGAATAATTATGTGCACCCTAATCACACGGGGGATGTTATTAGCACTGGTGATGGAGTTACGGCTATTGCGGCTGGGGTGATTGTAAACGCCGATGTTAATGCTTCAGCCGGAATTGATGCTTCGAAGATTGGGACTGGCGTGGTCTCGAACGCAGAGTTTGGGTATTTGGATGGGGTGACTAGTGGGATTCAGGGGCAGTTGAATGGTAAGGCGCCGTTGGTTACTACTCCGCAGCAGACGACAGCGGATATTACGTACTACGTACGGACGGACGGGAATGATTATAATACGGGATTGGTGAATACGGCGGGTGGGGCGTTTAGGACTATACAAAAGGCGATTAACAGTATTCCTAAACATGTTCTTCATAGCGCTACTATCAATGTCGCTGCCGGTACGTACGCCGAAGATATCTCTTTTGCAGATGTGAGTGGTGGCACGGAAGTATGGCTTAACGGAGGAACAAGCTACGAGACGGCCGCAAACTTCAAGGTTAAAAGTATGACCTTTTACGGTGTTAGTAATCAAGTAGTTGTAACTGGATTCACAGCAACTTCTACAACGAGAGTCGGATTTTTTATTAATAACTCGATATTTATTCAAATGTTATTTTGCCGTATATCTGCAGATGGTAAGGCAAATTCCGTTGGAGGATTCGAGGCCAGTAACCATTCTGGATTGCGACTTTACGGCTGTGAAGCTGCTAATCGTAATGAAGGCATTGTCAGTAACCAAGGATCAACGGTAATATCCAGAAATAGTTTTGGGACCTCAAATACTATTGGACTTTCAGCATACGACGGTGGCACAATAACAAAAAAAGACGGTCAGCCCGCGGGCACAATAAATGAACAGATTGACGCAGGTATCATAACTAGGGGTGTACTTAACCCATGGGGAGATAACACGATTGATACACGCCCCTTTGCAGCAATGTATATGGATGCCGGTGGCGACGTACCTTTAACTGCCGGTGTAGATAAAAAACTTTTTTTTAACGGTGTGCACATGAGTCAGAAGGGAGTAGCTGAACCTTCACAAGGCGGTTTCTATGCGCCCGAGAGAGGGATTTATGAATTATCTGTTCGGGTTGGATTTGGGATTACGACGAGTGTTACAAGCGGTGTTGCAATTAAGATCTATATAAACGGAGTTCTAAACTGCACATTGAGCGAGGGAGCTATCACAACTGCACTTATAGGCTGTACCCTTAATGGTAATACTACTTTGGTTTTAAATCCAGGAGACCGTGTTCATATCTATGCCGTTGCCCTTCACAATTCAAATGTTTCATGGGCTTCTCAGTACACATATGCCACTCTTGCGAGAGTGGCATAACTAATGGAGGTGACTAAAATATGGATTTAATGAAGAACTTGCTATTCCTATTTCCAGATAGTCAGTTGGGAGTCGATTTCACTTTGAGAGACGACGGCCCAATAGTAAAGTATCTTAAAGAACCTTTGCTTACGAAGCATGTACAGACGCCTGGTGAGACTACGGAAGAGGTAGATTGGATAGAAGGCGTACATTATATACTTCGTCCAGCACACCTCGCAGAGTTAGAAGAGGGCGTAGATTATGAAATAGAGGAACGCGGCCCATACATCGCAGCCTGGAACCTAGAAGTCCCGCAACCAACGGAAGCAGAACTGGAAGCGGCGTGGGAAGCATATCTAGAAGCAGAAGCTAACAAACCACCAGAATTAAACGAAGTCGAGCAACTCCGTGCTGAGAATACTGCTTTGCAAGACAGGCTTCAAGATGTCGAAGTCATCATGGCTGAACTACTCAGCATATAAACCCAAAAGGAGGTGAGTTGTAATCATGACAATGGATTCATTAACAGCCGCCAAAATTCGGTTGATGGCTAATGCCTGCATCACTCGTTTTGATCGTGAGGAGGGTCCGATAGAGAATATCATTTCTTCCTATAACATGCAGCCGGATAATGAGATTTTGGTAAAGGATCAGATTATCGAGAAACGATCAGATATTCATTTTGCTGAAAACGATTCGACTGAGCAAGCTTCATCAGCCAAATAATAAGCACGCATCCACACAGGAGCGTGTTTTTTTGTGCCCTCGGTGGTGCCGGGGGCTATTACGCATCAACATCATTATAGAAAGGAGCGGACGAATGGGCGAAGGGGATATTGCGCAATTGGAGAAGCTGCTGCCGCTGGCAGATAAGTATGGGCTGGCTTATATTGTTGCTTTCATTTTGATGATCGTACTGATGGTGTTATTGCGTGCGATTGTCAAAGGGAACCTTGTACCGCGAGAAATGCTGGATCGGGCAGAGGAGGATCGGGATCGTCTGCAAGCGATTTTGGATAAGGAGCGCTCGGAGTTTATGCAGCCCACACTGGACGTCTTAAAGAAACTGAAGATTGACCATACGGAAGACAGGGGGAGTTAGGAATGCTGTCACAATGGATTCGGCGGCTGCTTCTCCCCCGGCATGTTGATAAAGAGATGGAGCTCCGTAGAGCCTCTACCAGCGTTACACTGACCATAAGTCATTATAAAAATGTCTCGCAGGAAATTCAGGAGGAGATTGATCGTAACCGGTTCGCCAAATATTTAGTTTATGATCGAGGGGATCATGATGCACATGATTGAATTTTTATTATTGGTGCTATATGGCACTAATACGGCTTGCGGATTATACATTATTCATCGCCACAGGCAATATTTTTACGAAAGATTCCAAAAAGGTGTGGTCAGCGTGTTTATGCTGGCTATGCTTTTTTTCTTATTGGCTTATACATTCAATATGCTTATCGTTCTACTATTCCGTTTGGCAGAATTACTAGGAGTGGACATGGCAACATGGCTGACTTGGCTTAATTATAGCTGGGCTATTGCCCAATTCGGTACAACTGGTGGAATTATAATATTAGCGATACTGACACGTTCCGGGAAATACGACCAATTTATTTATCTGAAAAAGATAGACAGAAAAGAGGAACTTCATGCTGACAATAACTCAGGTGAAAAATAAATCAGCCCAACGTCTAACCAACCTACACCCCGTAGTCCGTTCCGCTGCTACTGCTCTAATCGAACGTTGCTACAAACTCAATATCCCCATTCTCATTACGCAGGGATTTCGCACAATTGCCGAGCAGGATGCTCTATATGCCCAAGGCCGCACCAAGCCCGGAGCGATTGTCACCAATGCACGTGGCGGATATAGCTATCACAATTTTGGATTGGCCGTAGATTTTGCTCTTTTGCTGCCGAATGGATCTAGTGTGTCTTGGGATATGTGCCGGGACGGCAATAACAACCAGATCGCAGATTGGCAGGAGGTTGTGAAGGAGGCAAAAGGGCTGGGCTTCGAGTGGGGAGGCGACTGGACAAGCTTCAAGGATTACCCCCATTTTCAAATGGCGTTTGGGTTAACACTCACACAGTTACGAGCAGGGACAAAGCCCTCAACATCTGCGGTGGAGTCAGCGTATAAGGTCATCCATCGGAAGGAGGAGGAAGAATTGAAGAGTGATGTTATTGCTGTCGTAAAGGTTAACGGGGTTAAAGTTGCAGATGGAGTGCTTGAAAAAGGCATCACCTACGTCCCTATACGTGTTATTGCAGAAGCGCTGGGTGCTCAGGTAGGTTATGATTCAGCGACTCGAACGGTTGAGATTACAAGTACCCGCTAAGGAGGGAAAAGGATGGAAATTGGAACAATTTTAGATGATGTTATGGCGTTCGCCTCTATATTAGCGGTATTCGTACTGGCACTGGTTCAGTTGGTCAAAAATAGTATCAACATCCCGCGTAATGCAGTACCGATTATCGGACTATTGATAGGTTTGTTCATCGGCGTAGTAGCGTATCCTTTTACCGAACTCGATTTAGTGCTTCGCCTTTGGGCTGGGGGCCTTGCAGGTTTATCTGCGACGGGGTTGTTTGAGCTAGCTTTTAAGGATCGCCCGGGCACGACGAAAGAGTAAGTGGATAATAGGTACGAATCATAAAAAAGGGCTGTTCCAAAAAGTCTGAATAAGACCTAAGGAAGAGCCCCATTGTTTTTCTTATGATATTACATAAATAAGTTTCAGAACGAAAGCGTGCTGCCGGGTTGTAAAGAATATAGTCCTGTGAAACCTTCTCCCTTTAATATAGAAGCTACTTGGTCGATATGTGGTTTGGGAGCATGGACGAGCACTGTCCGGTGGCTGGGAATCGTTTGGAGCATTTTGCGAATGTCCGGCAAGCCTTGATGGACTTTATAGCGGATAAGTGAGACTGTACAGCGCACGCTGCTAGATTCTCCGATCATAGCTTGCTTAACAAGGCGATGTCCAAAGCTTCCCGCCGCTAAATGTCCCGTAAAAATCACATGGTTGTCAGGAGAAACAGAGAGCTGGTGAAAGTATTCTTGTGCTTTTGCTGACTGCATCATCCCGTCATTAGTGAATACGATAGCTCCCTTAAGATTCAACATTGCCTTCGCGCGTTCGTCCGAATTAGATACAACACACAAGCTTTTTCTGTTAAAAAGCGCATTTACGCGCTGAATAGCGTCCTCTTTCAGCCATTCCACCTTGTTGCTTAAAGCTCGTAAAGGAGCGACGAGTGCTTCTTCAACGATCAATTGATGATCTGGAAAACACTCATTTGCCCATACGATCAATTCCTGGCTTCTGCCATGGATAGGCACGGGAAGGAGGACTGTACCCTCTTTTTGCAAGGTGTTGTGGATGGCTATCTCTAATTGCTGTAATTTTACAAGCTGCTCATCAGGATCTGCCCCATAAGCAGCATCGATAATGGACAGATCAGCCACATTTTTAGCTTCGGCTTCCATAATTGCTGGTGTGTCTGCCGTGAGCAGCTGCGACTCCTCCGTATAATCCCCCGAGAAAAATACAGTTTTGTCCTCCCATTCTAAGCCCAGCCAAACCGAACCTGCTAAATGCCCGCTACGTCCCCATTGAACTCGAAGGTTAGGCGCAAGCGTCAGCCAAGTTTGAGGGGAGACATACTCCTCTAAATACTTGAATTGAATAGCTTCTTTATCCGTTTCCTCATAGGGGAGCGGGGCGGATTGAGCCGCCACATATTTATCCCAGGCCTCGAAATAATCAGGAAGCTGTAATGAGGTGGATCTAGTAGTCCATACCTTACCTCTGTATCCGTGTTTATAAAGTAAGGGCAGCGCTATGGAATGATCCTCATGAGCATGAGACAGAAATACTGCCTGCAAATGTGGAATAATATCCTTATCAAGTAGGGGGTATTCCCCTGGGCCTTCTTTTTTTACGCCACAATCGAGCAGGATGCCATTTCGTGAATCCTTGCCCTGCAAAAGATAGGAGGAACGGCCATGCTCTCCGGCCCCTCCCCAAATCGTTAGTCTGCTCATTGTTGTCTCCGCTTTCTATCTGGGCTTAAATATTCTAAGACTAATAGTAATAGGGTAGTGATGCCTACAGAGATTACAGCCATGGCCATCCCCATCGCTACCGCCCCTTGTTCAAACTGGGCGAAAATATAGGTCGCCGAGGTCTGCATTGAAGGTGGCAGAATGAGTAACGAGGCTACCAGTTCCCGATTGGAAATGGTGAAGGTCATCATCCAGCCAGCCACCATCCCCGGAAGGATGAGGGGAAGCAGGATACGGCGGAACACATACAGCTTACTTCCTCCGAATACTTGTCCCGCTTGCATCAGAGAGGAATCGATCTGCCCATAGCTTGCTTTTACATACTGAACAGTATAAGGAAGGAAAAGTACGACATAAGTCAGTACAACCATCCAGTAGGTATTATAGAGCGGGATAGGCATCCAGCGGGCATTCCACAGCAGAATAAGCCCTACTACAATTACAATTCCCGGGACTGTATTTGGAAGCAAGCTGAATAAATCTGTAATTTTCTGCTTGAATGTAGCCCCTTTTCCTACCGTTAAGGCAAACCAAGTCCCGAGAATAACAGCGATACTGGAAGCAACGATAGCTAATGTAAAGCTATTTAATAAGGCCTCAAGTCCTTGCGAACCCGGGGATAACAGCTCTGCATAATGTTTTAAGGTTAGATTGCTCCAGGATACACCTTCTCCCCGAAGCTTCAATAATGAGGCTGTTATGATAGAGAAATAAGGAATGCCGATGGATGCCAGAAGCAATAGAAGAACATAACCCCAGCTAAGAAACCCTACGATTCCTGTACTCTTATAACGGTTAGTACGAGTTCCTTTTCCACCGATCAGACGGTAAGAGTAGCGGCTGCTAATTACAGTTTGGATGTACCACATGACAAGGCAAACTCCGAGCAGCAAGGAGGCTAGTGAAGTAGCCTTACCGAAATCAATCGGCCAACTGGAGATATATTTATGGATCTCAGAGGTCAGAACGTAAAAGCCGATCCTACGGCCAAAGGTCGCAGGGGTACCGAATTCAGCAATTGTTTTAACGAAGATGAGCAGTGCTCCAAGCCCATAGCTAGAGAGCAGTAAAGGAATAATCACTCTTTTAAATCTGTAAAAGAAGGGGGCGCCGTGAACAGAGGCTGCTTCCTCCAGATTGCCCCCGATCTGCAAAAGCGCATTGCGCAGCAGCAGATACAGGAAGGGGAACAGGTGAAGGCTCATGATCAGCACCATACCCCCATAGCTAAAGAAATACGGTGTAAGCACGGAGGAGGAGGGCAGAAATTGCTCCATATACCCACCCGTCTGCATAAACAACATCCAGCCCATAGAACCAATGTAAGGCGGCGTCATAAATGGAATTAACAGCACGACATCCAGCCAGTTGTGACGCCCTAAGTCGGTTTTTGCCATAATCCAGGCTAGAGGCAGCGCAAACAAAGTAGTTAGCAGAATAACGCTTACCCCAAGCCCGATAGAATTCAGCAGCACCTCTACTAGGTCATTGCTCCCCATAATGGTTCGTAGTGGTGCGGCTATGTCGAGATGCCCCTCTGGATAAATACTGGTCCAGAAAATGAGCAGGAGTGGCAGCAGCACGAGCACGGTTAGTATAAATAAAGCCAGTCCACCGCTCACCCATTTAAATGAGCGCAAAGAGTTAGTATTCATTACGCTTATTTAAAAATTTGTGTGAAGGTCGAGGAAACTTCATCGCTGTGCTCATTCATCCATTCCCAATTCACATCAAATGTTTTGATTTCTTCAAGATTGGCACGATTTTCTGCCTTCACGTCAGTTCTGCCTGGCAGCAAATAGGCTTTGGCAACAAGGGCTTGCGCTTCATCGGAGAGAAGGTAGTCGATAAAAGCCTTAGCGTTATCTACATTCGGGCTTGTCTTAATGATCGCAGCCGGACGAGGGCTGATTACAGTTCCTTCAGCAGGATAGACGATATCCACAGGTTCTCCGTCAGCTTTTGCTTTATAAGCCATGTAATCTACCCCAGCAGCAACGACGGATTTAGCACCGGTAATCACCGGATCAAGTGCCTCTTGATTGGCGCCTGCCATAGCTACTTCATTGCTTTTATATTGTTTAAAAAGATCCCAGCCACTGTCCCCCTTAGCACTTAAATACCCAGTCATGAAATCAAGAGCCGAGCCGGAAAGTGAAGGATCGGGGATATTGACTGCACCCTTCCATTCCGCTTTGCTGAGGTCATCCCAGGAGGTCGGCGGTGAGCTTACTTTTTTGGTGTTGTAGACAATACCGAGTGCGGATGCACTGTAACTGAAATAGTTACCTTCATCTATATCTGACCAATCGCTAACCAGCTTGTCTGCATTAATCGCTTCTTTATATGGAAGTAATAATCCGTCGTTTTTCATTCCTTGCATGGACGGAAGAGAGGCGAGGACAACAACATCAACGACCGGATTGGATTTTTCTGCTTCCATGCGGGCAAGTATTTTTCCTGTAGTGCCTTGGAACATTTCAACTTTAACGCCAGTTTTGGCTTCAAAGCCGTCTTTGATTTTATTGGCTAAACCTTCAGGGCCTGCACTGTAAACGACAAGATTGCCGCTTAGTGTCTTTTCTGTTGGTTGTGGGGCTTCAGTTTGCGTCGCCGCCGCAGTATCGGTTTGGTTGTTGCTTGCGTTAGCCGCAGGAGTGTTCGAGGAGCCGCAGCCCATTAGAGTAATGCCAAGTGCAGTTGTTAGAAGAAGTGAACTTAACCCTTTTGTCTTTTTCATTTGATTCAATGTAATTGCCTCCCTAATATTGTTGTGTGCATCTTGCTGCATGGAACAGCATCATATAGAGCCATTCCATGCAGTGGACGCTTAATTCAGATGATGGATTTGGTGCTCTGAAGCGTACAGCTGAATCTTTTCCCCTACAGGTAGGCGCCGATCATGATAAGCGGTCCAAGTCCCATTTTGCTCCATGTTCAGAATGATCTCATAGCGATCCCCCATATAACTCACATGCTGAATAGTCCCTGTAAAAGGAAGAAAGGAAGCATCCTCCTGAGACCAGCGTAAATGTTCTGGACGCAGCATCTGTTTATCCGGAACGATCCAGTTGGATTTTCCAATAAAGTGTGCCACAAAGGGATGACTCGGTTTACGATAAATGTCCTCAGGAGAACCACTCTGTAAAATAGTGCCACCTTGCATTACAACTACTTCATCTGACATAGACATCGCCTCGGTTTGATCATGCGTCACATACAGGGCTGTAATGCCCATGTTTTTCACCAAGGAGATTAACTCCAGCCTCATTTCATCTCGCAAGACCGCATCTAGCGCACTTAATGGCTCATCGAATAATACAAGCTGAGGGCGCATGACTACGGCTCGGGCAAAAGCAACCCGCTGCTGTTGTCCACCGGACAGCTGGTGTGGAAAACGCAGCTCTAACCCCTCCAGCTTGACCGATCGAAGTGCCTCCTGTACCCGAACCCGTAAATTCTTTTTTTGTTTGGAAGCTCGAAGTCCGAAGGCTACATTCTCGAACACAGTCAGATGCGGCCAGAGGGCGAAATCTTGAAAAACCATGCCAAAGTTACGGCGATGAATAGGGTGGCTAATTCTTTTGCTGCCTGAAAAAATAAACTCATCATCGATCAGAATTTCTCCTGCATCCGGTGTTTCCAGCCCAGCAATCAGACGGAGTAGTGTCGTCTTTCCACAACCTGAAGGACCGAGTAATGTCGTAAAGCTTCCAGCGGGAATCTTCAGATCTGCAGCCTTTAAGGCATGCACATCTCCGAATTTCTTTTCCAATCTGTGGATTGTAATTTCCTTCATTCTATCTACCTGCCTGTTCTTAAGCTTGTTCTTAGTGTAAAGGTAAAGAATTCCCGCTATATTTGCTGAATGTAACTGTGATATTAACTTTTTTGCCGATTTATTTTAACATTCATAGAATTCTTCTATGTTACCGTTTAGGAAAAGGCGAGGGAGTGGAAGAGAATGAACCTTAATCTAATGAAGCTGGAAATTGTAGAACTGCTGAATAAACATAAAAAAATTACCACGGTAGCAGATAAACTTGGACTAAAGCAGCCCACCGTTACGTATCATTTGAAGAATTTAGAGCAGCAATTGGGGGAGAAGTTATTTGAATCCAGAATGGATAAAATGATTCTTACGGAGAGTGGTAAAGCTTTTCTTCATTATGCAATCAAAATCAATGCGCTTGCTGCGGAGGCGGAGCGGGTGGTAAAAGAGTTCAGTCAGGCAGGCCGGGGGACGCTGAAAATTGGTGCCAGTTATGTTCCAGCTACATATATTCTTCCAAAAATATTGGGGCTGTTTGGCGAACAACATCCGGGGATTACCATTTCTTTATCGGTTAAACCTTCACCGGTGATCAAAGAAATGCTTGCCAGTCATGAGATTGATCTTGGTATCTTGTCTACGGAATCTTTTTATCTGCCTGATCTGCATACTCAAGCCTTATGTGAAGATGAGCTTGTCCTTGTTTTTGCACCTACACATGATTTTGCCGGATTTTCTAATTTAAACTCGGCGATGATCGCTTCAGCGAGCTTTATTTTGCATGACAAGGAATCAAGCACACGCCATTTGACGGATAAATGGTTTGAACGAGAGGGAAAAGAATCAAAACCGCATATTTTGCTCGATTCACTGGAGGCGATTAAGCAATCGCTTATGAGTGGACAGCATGTCTCATTTATTTCACGACTTGCTGTGGAGGACGAGGTAGCCAGAGGAAGATTGCTAATGCGAGCCATTCCGGATTATAATTTTGAAAGACATATTTATTATTCGTATAACCGTGATCGTCATTATTCTCCTTTAATTGGACTGTTCATTGACCAGCTCCGCACAATCCGAATATAAGCATACATAGAGAATATACGATAGAGCCATTATATATATGAAAGAATACATAAAATATAAGGACTGTATAAATTCAGAAATTGGTGTATAATCTTAGGTGCTGTGTCGCTTTACAGCACAAAAAAGTTGCAGATTTTCAAACGGTTTTATTGTATGATATGAGGAAGCTTTAATAGACGATATTTAGACAGACAAACTTAACACATTGATCCGGAAGAGAATGGGGGGAGCAGCATGACCGAACTTACGACTACCGTCAGCAAAAGCAACTCTAACAATCTGCTGCGACGGGACGTACGGTTCTTGGGGAACATTTTAGGAGAGGTCTTGGTTCACCAAGGCGGTAACGAACTGCTAGAGATCGTGGAGAAGATCCGCGAGACCAGTAAATCGCTACGCTCACTATTTTTACCTGAACTGCATAGTGAATTTAAGGAGTTAATCAATTCTTTGGATCCGGAGAACCGTCATCAGGTAATAAGAGCGTTCGCCATTTATTTTCAATTGGTGAATATTGCCGAACAGAACCACCGGATTCGCCGTAAACGTGACTATGAACGTTCAGCTGGGGAGACAGTTCAACCCGGTTCTATAGAAAGCGCTATTCAAGAGCTTCGTGAACGTGATTTCTCTCATGAGGAAGTCAACGAGATTATTGAAGGATTGTCTCTGGAACTTGTAATGACGGCACATCCAACGGAAGCCATGCGCCGTGCGATTCTCGATATTCATAAACGGATATCCGATGATGTTATGGGTCTTGATAACCCTACTCTAACTTTCCGTGAACGTGAACAGCTTCGCGAGAAGCTATTGAATGAAGTGATTACGCTTTGGCAAACGGATGAGCTACGTGACCGCAAGCCAACAGTACTCGATGAAGTGCGCAATGGAATGTACTATTTCCATGAGACTATTTTCCATGTATTGCCGGATGTGTATCAAGAGCTTGAACGCTGTCTGAGCAAATACTATCCTGGACAGAATTGGCATGTGCCAACCTACTTGCGTTTTGGATCATGGATTGGTGGAGACCGTGATGGTAACCCTTCGGTAACCTCAACGGTCACTGCGCAGACTTTACGCATGCAGCGTAAGCTGGCCATTCGTGAATATCAGCGGATTATGCGTGAACTCATGAAATATCTAAGCTTTAGCACAAGTATTGTTAAAGTAACGCCTGAGCTAGTAGAATCCATCGAAGCTGATCGTCAGATCATTAACCTAGGCAAGATGGAAGAATGGCGCAATGACAATGAACCTTACCGTATTAAACTTAGCTACATGATCTCTAAGACACAAAATGTTTTGGATGATGAGAAAAAGGATACTCCTGAGCGTTATGCTACACCTGAGGAGTTCATAGATGATTTGAATGTCATTGACCGCAGTCTACGGCATCACTACGCCGACTATGTGGCCGATACTTATATTAAAAAGCTAATCCGCCAAGTGGAGCTGTTCGGATTCCATACGGCAACTCTTGACGTGCGTCAACACAGTCAAGAACATGAAAATGCCATGACAGAAATTTTGGCGAAGATGAACATTTCGCCGGACTACTCTAAGTTGACGGAGATCGAGAAGATTGATCTGCTGGAGAAATTGCTGAATGATCCACGTCCGTTGACCTCTTCTTACCAGACGTATACTGAAAGTACAGAGGAGTGTCTGGCTGTTTACCGGACGATCTTCGCATCGCAGGAAGAGTACGGCAAACAATGTATCACCAGTTATCTGATCAGTATGGCTGAAGCTGCGAGTGACATTCTGGAGGTTATGGTCTTCGCCAAAGAGGTAGGACTATTCCGCAAGGATAATGACGGTACAGTTGTATGTACCCTGCAAGCAGTGCCACTTTTTGAAACGATCGATGACTTGCATGAAGCACCGCAAATTATGAACACACTGCTCAATATGCCGATCTACCGTGATGCGGTAAGAGCAATGAATGATTTGCAGGAAATCATGCTTGGATATTCAGATAGTAATAAAGATGGCGGCGTGGTTACTGCTAACTGGGAACTGCGTGTTGCCCTAAAAGAAATTACAGCGACAGCGGATAAGTTCGGAATCAAGCTGAAGTTCTTCCATGGCCGTGGTGGAGCGCTCGGCCGCGGGGGTATGCCACTTAACCGCAGTATTCTTGCTCAGCCAGCTTCGACAATTGGCGGCGGGATTAAGATTACCGAGCAGGGAGAAGTGATCTCCTCCCGTTACTCGATGCAAGGGATTGCTTACCGCAGTTTGGAGCAAGCGACATCTGCACTTGTAACTGCAGCAATTAGTGCGAGAGTGCCACAAGCGGATCTTTATGAAGAGAAATGGGAAGAGATTGTGGCCCGGATTTCTGAGGTCTCACTGAACAAATATCAGGATTTGATCTTCCGTGATCCGGATTTCCTGACTTATTTCAAAGAATCAACACCTCTGCCTGAGGTTGGAGAGCTTAATATCGGTTCCCGTCCTTCCAAACGGAAGAACAGCGACCGTTTTGAAGATCTACGCGCAATTCCTTGGGTATTTGCATGGACACAAAGCCGTTATTTGCTCCCAGCCTGGTACGCTGCTGGAACCGGACTGCAGAGTTTCTATGAGGGTAAGGAAGAGAATCTGAAGATAATGCAACATATGTATGAGAACTTCTCATTCTTTACTACACTGATAGATACGCTGCAAATGGCTATTTCAAAAGCGGACTTGATTATTGCTAAGGAATACGCCAGCATGGGCAAGAACGAGGAAGCACGTCAACGGATCTTCGGCCAGATTGAAGATGAATTTAATCTGACCTCTGAGCTGATCCTGAAGATTACAGGCCAGCAGGATATTCTGGATAACGTTCCTGTGATTCAAGAGTCGATCAGACTCCGTAATCCATACGTTGATCCGCTTAGCTACCTGCAGGTTCAATTGCTATCCGAGCTTAGAGCGCTCCGTGAAATCGATGGAGATGATAGCGAACTGCTTCGCGAAGTATTGCTTACCATCAACGGCATTGCCGCCGGTCTTCGGAATACCGGCTGATATAGTCTTAACAACAAAAAGTCCGCCCTATTTGGGGCGGACTTTTTTTGCCAAATACAAGTTGTTGTGATCATAAACTGTATATTGCTGCTGTGAACTTTACTTGTTCCTAAATATTGGAGAGTCAAACCCGATATTTTTTTATTACCCTACCCAAGTAACCGAGATGTAATCGGAGGTAAATAACGTGGCACTTATTAATTTGGTGATGGAGCAGCGTAGAGAATATTTGGAACTGTAGGAGCGCCAGCGTTCGCCTTTATCCTCAGATTTCGACCGCTATTTGCGGTTTATAATCAGGAAATGTGAGGATAACAGCGACCGGAAGTCCAAATAATTCTCGGAGCTGCACTTAATCGCCTATACCAAGTTGTCCAGTTTTTAACTCAGTTTACATAGAAGGTTACAATACAATCCTTGATTTTTACACAAACTTGAATTACGATTTAATTGCTTGTACCGTGGATATTTGCGAAGAAATACCAAGGGCGGCAAGTCTGGGGGAGTTAACAGGTGGAGAATTTGGAAGGCAGATTGACAAAGCTCGCCTTGAAGGGCGACCAAAGGGCATTTGCCGAGCTTGTGGAACTATATAAAGACAAAATATATCATTTAGCTTACAGGATGTTGAACAATCGCCATGAGGCGGAGGATATTGTTCAGGAGACCTTTTTGCGTGTGTATAGGAATTTGGATCGTTATGATGATAAACAGAAGTTCTCCACATGGATTTACCGGATTGGAACGAACCTCTGTATTGATAGATTGCGTAAACGAAAACCAACCTATTCGCTGGATGCTGAAATGAACGATCAGGAGGGCCTTGATGGCTACTCGTTGATTCCGAGCGATAATGTGACACCTGAGACCGAACTATTGCTCTCTGAGACGCAGGGGCTAATCTATGAGGCGATTGACAGTCTGCCTGTGAAATACAGGTCGGTGATGATTCTGAGGTACCTGCAGGATCTGTCACTTCAGGAGATTAGTGATGTCCTGGATATGCCCGTGACCACGATTAAGACGCGTGTACACCGAGGCCGTGAATTTTTGCGTAAAAAATTAGGCCCGAAAATGTAAAAATAGATTTTTTTTATGAAACATCTTTTCGAGAGCGACGTATGTAAGTTAAGCAAGTCTTATGTGTCCTGACCCTTTGTCTTAGGATAATTAAATAGCACTCATGAAAGGATTGGCTCCTATGGAATGCAAACTGGCCGTCTCTATGATGCATGACTACTTGGATGACGACTTGCCCGAACAGCAGCAGAGGGAATTGAAGGAGCATCTTCTATCCTGTCCAGATTGCCGTGCAAAGTTTAAAGAATTGGAACAGACAGATATGTTGATGTTCTCCCTAATGCATCAGAATCCTGTAGCTTCAGATGATCTTGTGAGCCGGATAATGAGTTCATTGCCAAAGACTAAGAAAGAAAAAGCCTTTATTACCTGGATCAAGAGACACCCTGCACTTACAGCGGCATCTCTATTCCTTGTCGTTATGCTGATGAGCACCGTAACTTTTTGGAGTCCAGACAGACAGCTTGTAGTTAGAGGTGTTGATTTGGATCAAGTGGTCATCAAAGGGGATACTGTAATTGTACCTTCCGGCAAAATAATTACCGGAGACCTTACCATAGAGAACGGTAAAGCACAGGTATATGGAGAAGTGAACGGCAACGTGACAGTCATTGACGGATCTCTATATCAGGCTTCAACAGCTCATATTTCTGGGCAAGTCAAAAGCATAGACCAGGCAGTAAGCTGGTTCTGGTATAAAGTGACGAACATGTTCTCTGAAGTTGCCTACCGTTAATGCGGGCAGTGGTTACCTTGAGCAGGAATATTAATTAGCGCCTCTTTTTCCGGAAAGATGGCGCTTTTTTGTTTCCTTAAATTGGGTGGTTTCGGAAAAGATTGAGGGACTAAACTTGCAACTGAAGCCTGAACGTTATAACCTAGATATGTTACAGAGCTAACAGACATTTTACATAAACCCAGCTAATTTGAAATGACGGGGGTTTTAGGCAATGAGTTATTTTACTGAGCTAACATGGAAAGATTCCATTAAAGATATAATTGATATCCTAATCGTCAGTTACATTATTTATAAAGTGCTTAATATGGTACGCGGGACGCGGGCGATTCAGCTTTTAAAAGGGATATTGGTCTTGGTCTTGATTTGGGCGTTAAGCACAATCTTGGACTTGTATACACTTAAATGGCTAATGAATCAAATGTTTACATTCGGGGTCCTAGCCGTCTTTATCATTTTTCAGCCGGAACTACGAAGGGGACTGGAGCAACTTGGACGGGGCAGATTTTTCGGACGGGCTGGAGAAAGTGACGAGGAGATCAGTAAGCTAATCGGCGAAGTGATTAAAGCCGTGAATTATTTATCTCGTAGAAAAATAGGGGCGTTAATCGTTTTTGAGCGGGAGACGGGGCTAAACGAATATACAGAGTCAGGTATACCCATGCGTTCCCTGGTCAGCTCCGAATTGCTCATTAACATCTTCATTCCCAATACACCTCTGCATGACGGAGCCCTTATTATGCAGGGAAATCAGATTGCTGCGGCTGCTTGTTACTTACCTTTGTCCGAGAATCCTTTTATCAGCAAAGAACTGGGAACCCGTCATCGCGCTGCTATAGGAATAAGTGAGGTTGCGGACTCGGTGTCTGTCATTGTCTCAGAGGAGACAGGGCAGATTTCCCTTGCAATTAATGGCCAGATCGTGAGAGATATTAAGGAAGAATCCATGATATCGAAGCTCCATCAAGAGCTTAGTGTAAGTTCATCGCTGAAGGAGAAGGGTTCAACTTTCTGGAAACGGAAGGGGGACAAGAATCATGGATAAGTGGATGAACAATAACAATTTCAATAAGATTCTGGCCCTTGTGTTCGGGATCATTTTGTTTACGATGGTTCATGTCGATACTGCGCCTTCTGGACAGACAACAGTGGATATTAAAACAAAAACTATTGAGAATGTGAAGATTGAAGTGACCGGCCTTGACGAGGATAAATATGTCCTTGAACCTTTGGCTGTCGACAGTGTGAGTCTGGAGGTAGCGGGTAAAAATTCCGATATCTCCTTTCAGTTCTCGGATGACTATAAAGTAATGCTTGATCTGACTAAGGTCGAACCTGGAGATACCACGTTGCCACTTTATTATAAACTGCCAAAAGGTGTATCCCTGGTAAGAATGAATCCTAAAGAGGTTACCGTACATGTAGAATCACGGAATACAAAGTCTTTTCCCATATCCTTGGTTACGAAGGGGAAACCTGCAGAGGGCTACCAAATAGGCACCCCGGTCCTGCAGCCTACAGATACTGTCGAAGTCACACTTGCTGATAATGAACTGAGCAAGGTAGCTAAGATACAAGGAACCATTGAGCTTAACGGTGAGAATGAGACATTTAAAGAGAAAAAATTGAAGCTACACGCTTATGATAAGGATGGAAATGAAATTAAAAATGCTGTAATTGAGCCTTCTACTGTATCCGTGGAATTGCCGATTACCTTACCGTTTAAGAGTTTGCCGCTGGAGATTGGCTTTACTGGACAACTTCCGGATTCTCTCGTATTATCCAAATTGACACCTGAGCAGGAAGCAGTCGTAGTGTATGGACAAGCAGAGGCTTTGGCAGCTTTATCAGCCTATGAAGCCACTGTTAACCTTAGTGCAATAGATTCTGCTGGAACGAAACAAGTAAGGGTGGATCTGAAGGCTCCGGCTGGAACGGAGAAAGTTATGCCCGAAGCCGTAAACGTTTCATTAACCATCTCAGAAATTGCTGAGCGGACGATTGAGGCGGTACCTATCAAGCTCCAAGGCGTGGGGGATGAATTGGAAGGAAGTATCATTAATCCTTCAAGCAAGGAAATTGCGCTTACCTTAAAGGGTGCGCCTGCTTTACTAGATCAACTTGATAAGAAAGATATAGGGGTTGTGGCTGATGTTAGCGGTCTTTCGGCTGGAACTCACGAGGTTTCTTTGCGGGTATCGCTGCCCCAGTTTATCGCACTAGCCAATTCAGGGGTGCCTCTTACTGTGACCGTGCAGCTGTTATCACCTGCAGCGCCAGTTCCTACACCTCATCCAGATACGGGGGGGGTAACTACTACTCCTGAGCCAAGTTCTGAACCTGTTATAGGTGATGAGGAACCTACGGAGAAGCCCACTCATAGCGGAGAGGCTGGAGCAACACCAACGCCTGTACCAACGGATACCAATCCGGAGAATAACGGCACAGCTAACACAAGTACGAATTCCGAAAATCCTGTAGGTACGGGTGGGACGTAATCTTATGAGCCCAGTGGTACACCAAAATAGTATGCAAATCATATGATAGTACATTAAGCTAACGTAGCGTATTCAAAGGAGAAAAATAATGGGGAAGTATTTTGGAACAGACGGTGTGCGGGGAGTAGCAAACCGTGAATTGACTGCAGAAATGGCTTATAGCATTGGCCGTTGTGGAGGATATGTACTAGCGGGTAACTTGGATAAACCGAAGGTTGTTATCGGAATGGATACACGTATTTCCGGTCCTTTATTGGAATCCGCGCTGATTGCGGGCTTATTGTCTATTGGAGCTGATGTAATCCGTATAGGCGTAGTTAGTACACCTGCTGTTGCCTATATTACGAGATTGTTAAAAGCAGACGCAGGCGTCATGATCTCAGCTTCTCACAATCCGGTAGAGGATAACGGCATTAAGTTCTTTGGTGGGGATGGCTTCAAGCTAACAGATGAAACCGAACTGCAAATTGAAGAGCTTATGGATGCGGAGGTAGATGAATTGCCTCGTCCTATCGGTTCAGGTTTAGGTATGGTTACCGTAGATAATGATGCTAAGTATCTTTATCTGGAGTATTTGAAAACTACCATTTCTCAGGACTTTAAGGGAATCAAGGTTGTACTGGACTGTGCGCATGGCGCAGCTTATGAGCTTGCTCCAAGACTGTTCAGAGAGCTTGGCGCTGAGGTGATCTCTATCGGGGCTGAGCCAGATGGATTGAATATTAATGATGGATTTGGTTCGACACATCCAGAGACTTTGCGTGAAGAAGTCTTACGTCATGGAGCTGATTTGGGACTTGCTTTTGACGGAGATGCAGACCGCTTGATCGCTATTGATAATAATGGTGATGAAGTCGATGGTGACTTTATCCTTTGTATTTGTGGCGATGCGATGAACCGTGCAGGTAAGCTGAAGGATAGCACGATTGTATCAACCGTTATGAGTAACATCGGATTTTATAAAGCTACCGAGAAATTATCCCTGAATACCGCTAAGACAGCTGTAGGGGATCGTTATGTTATGGAAGAAATGCGTCGTGGAGGCTTTAATCTAGGTGGAGAACAGTCTGGACATGTTATTTTCCTGGATTACAATACTACTGGTGATGGTATTCTTACAGCTATTCAGCTGGTAGACACACTTAAGGCTACAGGCAAACAGCTTAGCGAAGTTAAGAGTATGATGACTAAATACCCGCAGGTGCTGGTCAATGTTCGTGTACAGGATAAGACTAATTACCCTAATAACGTAGCTATAGAAGCGGCTATCGCTGAAGTAGAAGGCAAGCTAGGCGACAATGGCCGTGTGCTTGTACGTCCGTCAGGTACGGAATCTCTAATCCGCGTTATGGCAGAGGGACCGGATAAGGCAGATCTGGATCTTTATGTGAATCAAATTGTGGAAGTAGTTCAACGCGAATTGGTATAATCCATTACCTTAACTATAAGGCTGGTGCAGTGAGCGAGAGCGATTCGGACTCGTTGCACCAGTGTTATTTTATTTTAGGATTGGATCGTTTGAACTGGTTTTGTAAAATTTAGGTTGGTGCGCCATTGCCAAAGTACTACAAGGTGCATATAATAGATTAAGTGTCATTCTAGAAGGAAAGCGGGGATTGTGAGGTTAGCAATAGCAAGCGCCAGAGCTTGGTCTAGCGCGGGGGAGAAGGGAAAGCTGCTTACTTGTTATGTAGGCTATGGCTTGAACGGATCACGGCAGACGTAAGCTGACGAGGTGGAGGTGTTCGAAATGTTCGGCGGGGACCTCCCGGTGATGCACCAGAGCCGTAAATGGATACGGAAAATGAAAGGGCGACCTTTCACACAACGTTTTCATGGGTGCAACAAATTATATTATTCATGTGTGCGCGCATCAGAAGGAAACACGTTATTTCTGCCACGGCAGAGGAGAAGGCTGTGCATTTCATGAACATTAGAATGTAAGTGACAGTTTATTTTGTTGATCCTAAAATACAACAGAATATTTGCTTTTTCTCAAAAACATGCCGCACGGCACGTTTCTTTCCTTATGCCGCCACATTACGATAACTCGGACGGGGGAAATTATAATGTGTGGTATTGTAGGATATATTGGTAATCAGAATTCGCAGGGGATCTTGGTTGAGGGCTTGAAGAAATTGGAATATCGTGGATATGATTCCGCTGGTATTGCTGTATTTACCCAAGAAGGACTGCAAGTAGTGAAAGCTCAAGGCCGTTTGGCGAATCTGCAGTCGAAGCTCCAAGACAGCCCGCTGGCAGGTAGCGCAGGTATCGGACACACACGCTGGGCGACTCACGGTAAACCATCCGATGAGAACTCACATCCACATACGGATAACAGCATGAAGTTCTCGGTAGTTCACAACGGTATTGTCGAAAACTATCTGGATCTGAAAGAAGAGCTGATCGCTGGCGGATGCCACTTTGTCTCTGAAACAGATACAGAAGTTATTTCACATCTTATTGCTCGCGAATATGACGGGGATATCGTGAAGGCTGTACAAAAAGCGATTACGTTCATGCGCGGTGCGTTTGCATTAGGCGTCCTGACTGAATATGAACCAGATAAACTGGTGGCTGTGCGTCAAGCTAGCCCGCTCATTATCGGTCTTGGCGAAGGAGAAAACTTTATCGGGTCAGATATTCCTGCACTGCTTGAATATACCCGTAACGTATATATTTTGAATGACGGCGAAATGGCTGTGCTGACAAGAGATGCTGTCGAATTGATGACGATTGAAGGCAATTTTATTTCTCGGGAAATGATTACTGTCGATTGGGATGCAGTTACCGCAGAAAAAGGCGGTTACGAGCATTTCATGCTGAAAGAAATACACGAGCAACCTAAGGCTTACCGCGACACAATGCGTGGTCGCATCAATGCGGAAGGCAACAAGGTTGTATTGCCTGAACTGAACATGACTGAAGAACAAATCAAGAACATCCGTAACATTCAAGTCGTTGCTTGCGGAACAGCATATAACGCAGGTGTGGTAGGACGTACTATGATCGAATCTTTGGTTCGTATTCCGGTTGAGAATGATATTGCTTCGGAATATCGTTATCGTTCACCAATCGTGACTCCAGAAACGTTGGTTATCGTAGTCAGCCAATCCGGTGAGACTGCAGATACTTTGGCAGCTCTGCGTGAAGCTCAAGCTAACGGTGCACATGTATTGGCGATCACTAACGTAGTGGGCAGCTCTATTGCTCGGGAAGCGAACGATGTGTTGGTAACCTTGGCGGGTCCGGAAATTGCAGTAGCTTCGACCAAAGCTTACACTTCACAATTGATCGCATTTGGATTGTTTGCCCTTTACTTGGCTGAAGTTCGTGGAACACAAACCGAAGCACAAGTTACTAAGATTCTTGCAGCTATGCAATCTCTGCCAGAGCAAGTGGAAGAGATCCTAGCTCAAAAAGAAGCGATCAAAGGTTATGCTGAACAAATTTCTGAGCACAAAAACTTGTTCTTCATCGGCCGCGGCGTAGACTACGCTGTTGCTCAAGAAGGATCTTTGAAGCTGAAAGAAATCTCTTATATTCACTCCGAAGCTTATGCTGCAGGTGAATTGAAACACGGTACATTGGCTCTGATCGAAGAAGGTGTTCCAGTTATTGCCCTGGCAACTCAGGAAGCTGTACTTGAGAAGACCGTCAGCAACATCAAAGAAGTGAAAGCTCGTGGCGCAGACGTGCTGGCAATCACTCACCAAGAGCATTTGACTGACCTGCTTAGATCAGTTGATCAAGTGTTCGTGATTCCAAAGACACTTCCAATGCTGACAGCAGCTTTGTCCGTAGTGCCTCTGCAATTATTGTCTTATTATGCTTCTCTTGCGCTGGGTCATGATGTGGATAAACCACGTAACTTGGCGAAGAGTGTTACTGTGGAGTAGGTTTGGTGATATAAAAGTACAGTTGTTGTCAAAAGAAAATAAAGTATTAGACTGACGATGCTTCATTAAGCTAACTGGCAGGAAAGTTTAAATATTCAATATACGGTATTATTTTAATTATATCGATAGTAGTACTTTTTATATGCATCGGATACATTCATTTCCAAAGGATGGTTCAAAACAGTCAAACAAAATCATGAGAAGGTATAAGCCGCTGTAATGCGGCTTATACCTTATTTTGATGGAATTCACGATCAAGCTTAATTTTGGCCCTCGGGTACATCATAAGATAATCGATTTACGGGTCGGATTAACAACTTTATCAAGGTGATTTTCCATTACAAGAGGGAGGGATATTGTATCGGTCATAGGCCGGTGGAATAGTCGAAGAGGTACGACCAGAAGTTTCAAAAGTGAAACAGGGGTTATCCCTTTCAATATTGTATCTGACTTCATACGAGCTAATATTTAACTACTGGCTACTCAGAAAATTGTAAGGTAATATCGCCGTTATTTGTATAAGCAGATAATTTTTTTGAACCATTCTCTTTATTGGCAGGCAAATTGCTATCTCCTTTCTTTACCTTGCTTAAGATCGCGAAATCATCATATGACCCTAGAATTGAACCGCTAATATTTCCGTTTTTTGTTTCAAGGGTTATAGCCGTCCCTGCATTCAATTTGTCCAGTTGGATATTTCCGTTATTTATGTTTACTTCCACTGTCCCCAAAAACGCGATTGTTGGTAATACAATACTTTCATTTGATGTTTTTAAAGTCAAATTTTTTAAAGTTGCATCAGGTATCCATACCTGAATAGTTCTGGTTACTTGCGAGCCTTTTCCTCCGATATAGTCATTCCATTCCTTATTACTGTCACTTACCATTGATAGTTCTTTATCATCAGATAGATCAATCTTGTAAAAATCTTTCTCACTTTCATAGTAAACAATATGAATTTGTTCATCTTTAGATTGGAGGATAGTTATTTTTTTGTCCTTTACATCAATTGTTAAGGTATCAATCTTTTGGGCAGGGATGATGTAATTTTTTTCCTCCATGGAAGTGGAGTGGGAGGAGCATCCTGCCAATGATATCAATAGTGTCACCAATATGCCTATAGTAGTTAGTAATTTTTTTGCAGTACTTTTCATTATAAAATGCTCCTTTGTTAAATCATTTTTCTTTTTAATATAGCCAGTCCTACGAATACCAATCCTAAGCTGCTCTGCAAAAAAAATTGCGATATGCAACTAAGCATTAGAGCTAAACATAATGATCTTGAAAAAGTCTACCCAAATATGTTGCAAGAGTTGGATCGGATCATTTTTGTATTTCGTTGCGTTTATCAGTCGCATATGTTTTAATCATCATAAACTTTTGTGTTACAAAAAGGTCAAGAGGGTAGATATGAACAACTATTTTACAATTAAGCAAGCAGCAGAAATCGTAGAGATGACCAGTGAGACCTTGCGGCACTATGATCGTATTGGGTTAGTCAAGCCATGCCATAAAGATGAATTGTCGGGATATCGATACTATTCCGAGCAGGAGCTCGTAAAGCTGCAAACCATTGAACTGCTCAAAGCAATGGATCTTACTTTAATGGATATTAAAGATATATTGCAGCAGAATGATCTCTCTAAAGTAATTGATTTTCTAAAACAGGCAGAAAAAAGAGCAGACGATAAAATTGCTCGTCTGCAGTATGCAAAATCGAAAATTAAACGTGCCTATCTACATTATGAAAATAAGTTCCACAACGATTATAGTCAAAGTGAAAATTACTTTGTCAGACACATAGAGGAAAGGGTAATTATGTTTTCGAATAAAATGGAAAGCCCCACACTTAAGAATTTATGGGACTATCACAGACATTTCTATCAACAAATTGAGACTTCTCTGCATTCACAATTTCTGTTTGAAGATATGGCGGGAATGTTTACGACTGAAGGAATAACACGGTTATTTGCTGTTTGCTTGAAATATCCGTCTTTAGAGGGGTTAACTGTGCTACCAGAAGGGGACTATCTGTGTGCAAACTGTACCGAAGAGAATAAGAATGCTGTATTACAAAATTTACTTGAAAGGGCAAAGACGGAATACGATGTGTGTCCAGATTTTGTTCTTCATAACATTATTGTGACTGGAATATTGCAGTGGGATTATCAGATACAACTGTTCATTAAGAAAAGCACATGTTAGATTAAAAGTCGCTAATTTAGCGGCTTTTTTTTGATTAAGCAATCACGTTTCTTGCCCCAGGCTGAGGACAAGAACGTTATACTTCGCCGATTAGCTAAATATTTAACTATTGTTCAATGTTATCTATTTAGCTAACTGGCAGATTAACACTATATGCCTCTTAGGATTTGTATGCTTAAGTGAAAAAAGTATTATCATGAATTCTCTAATGTGAATAAATACAAATTCCACTTCAGTTAATCCATTTTCTATACATATTTTTAATAGTATATTGAGGTAAATAAAGTGATTATTCACTTTGATAAATCCGAAATTTCTTTGTTGGTATTATTTTATGGCTTCGTAAGGATTGCAAAACCATCGAAATATGGGAGTTTAAAACAGATGCTGTGCCGTAGTTAGTTTTATGAAAGGAAGGTATAGGGGTGAGTATTTATTACGCTTCAAGCAAAGAGGATATCACTAAGGATGCACTCCAAGAGTTATTTCTTTCGGTAGAATGGGAGTCTGGCAAGTATCCAAACGAGCTTTTACAAGCAATCGGAGGGTCTCATTCAATTGTTACCGCTTGGGAAGGAGGAAAGCTTGTCGGTTTAATAAATGCTTTGTCAGATGGTGTTTTAACGGTATATTTTCATTATATGCTTATTAATCCGAGTTATCAGAGTATAGGTATAGGAAAGGAAATGATGAATATAATGCTTGATAGATATAAAGGGTGTAAAACCAAAGTATTAATTTCTTATCCGCATGCAGTGGATTTCTATAATAAATTTGGCTTTAATACAGAGGATGGAGCTACACCAATGTTTATCTCAGAGTTGATATGATTAAACTAACGGGTCACGATAATTGAACAATAACAGCGGCAGTCTAATACTTATTTTTTATGAATCTGACGATTTCAGCCACGTGGGTAAAAGAGTCCTCCATGCGTCCGATTATCACTCGCTTGATACCGTTCGTATTCCCTCTGATATCTATGGTACAAAATTTGAGTTATCACTCAAGCCTTGTTCAAGCTGCTGTGTGTCAGTTTCAATGTCCGGCTGCGGTGGTCGTAATGCATCTCTATCCCCAGTGATCTGCTTAGCGGGCCTAACGGAACCATCAATTTTCCATTCCTCAACTGCGGCTGAGTCCCGATAAGAGGGACCTTTCTGGAATTCACAGTCAACTCCATCAGCGGCTCAGTATGCTTCAGCTGTTCTATGGATAAAGCCGCGGTGAGGGTTTCGTCCCCTTCGTTAATCCGCGGTGCGTTCAGATTCGTTCTGGAGCTTAAGCCCTCCCGGGTATTGAATTTCAATTTGATTCCGAGTGAATCGCTTGCATCCAGCAGCTTTTCATTATAGGAACCGTAGGGAAAAGCAATAGCTGAATCCGTATTGCCTAGCTCTTCCTTTAGCCTGCGTTCCGCCAGAGCCAGGTCCCCGGTTACCCTTCTGTAGTATTCTTCATTTAGCTCATTGCGGTTCTCATCATCAATGTACAGCAAGGCACTCGCCGACGGACGGGTACCTCCTTCTGCATCGACAATGCCATAATAATGCAGATTGTACGTATGATTATAGAAGCCCATTCCGGCACGTTTCATCTCCCTCATCTGCTCCCAGGTCAGTTTTGGTACCTTCCGCCCATCCGGGTTATCAACATCAGAAACAATGATGAAGTTAATTGCGGTGTAACCATGCTTTTGCAGAATAGGAAACGCCAGCTTATAAAAGCTCTCATAACCATCATCAAAAGTCAGCAGAACTGCATTATCGGGAACCGGAGCATTCTCCAGCATAAACTGCCGGTATTGCTCCATCGTAATGACCTGAAAGCCCTCCTGCTCCAGCAGCCGCATTTGTTCATCAAACTGTTCTGCGGATAATACACCGGGATAAAGCGATAACGATTCTTCTGTGAGATGATGGTACATGAGTACCGCCACCTGATCTTTGTAGTAAATGCCCTCGGGAAGTGGAGTCTGCTTCTCCCAGCCGATACGGGCATTAAGAACCTGCTCAGCTACGTCTTTAGCAAGCATAAATTCATGATCCGGATTCAGAACATAGGCATCTGTTGTGATCTTGTATCCGTCAACACTGGTGATTTCCAGCTTAGACATAGTTTTATACGTAAGAAGAGCAGACAAGCAGACCATTAGCGATAAAATTACGAGGATATAATATTTTTTTAGTTTTAGTTTGTTTAGTTTCAATGTTTAAGTCTCCCTACATCCTGATTGCATTAATATATATATAACGCTTCAGACACCCAAAAATGTGACAGGGATTCTTGGACAGTTTTTCAGCCGATCAGAGTTGCCCTTTTTATAGAAGTAAAGGGCAGGATAACTAAGTAATTTCGCGAATACTCAACAGATGGAATTATCACAAAGTTCCCAAATAAGACGTTATAAGAAATCGGCGAGAAACTATAAGGAGCAGAAAACATGAAATGCCCTCACTGTAACAACGAATTAAGTGAACTTCCTTTATGTTACGGAAGTGAAGCACCATATTATTTTTACACTGTACCAGAAGAGAAAAGAACAGAATTAATTAGAGATTTTTGTGTAATTGATGAACAGCATTTCTTTATTAGAGGACATATTGAAATACCAATAATTGATAGCAAAGAGAAATTTATATGGAGTGTGTGGGTTTCTCTTAGTGAAGAAAACTTTCTGAAGTCTAATGAATTATTGCACGTAGAAGGAAGGGAGACGGAAGAACCTTATTTTGGTTGGTTATCGACTGAACTTTCAATATATCCAATAACTACATTATCGTTAAAGACAATGGTGCATACACAAGAGGTTGGTGCTGTTCCGTTAATAGAATTAGAACAAACGAATCATCAACTTGCAGTTGAACAAAGAGAAGGAATTACAATGGAGAGAGTTAAAGAAATTGCTCATTTAATAAATCATAGTCAGTAAGAGAAGAATTTGAAAGTATAGTCGAAGAAGCTGCCGGCAGATTACTAAATCATATCTACGCCGCTCTCCTTGGTCTGCTAAGTCTAAGACTTTATTTTCTGCTGACAATGACACGTTAGTCCCGATGATGTGAATAATCATCGGGACTTTTTTATTAAAAAGGCAAACTTTCGGAGGGTATATTCTTGAGGCAGGCTAAGCTAACTGAACTTTTCTTTCATAAGTTTTCGCCCGTAAAACACTCAACGTCACCCCGTACTCCTATTAGGGAGTTAGCGGGTGGCGTTTTTTCATGCCCAATTCTACAGATGTAGTATCAACAAGGCGTGCCCTAAATCATTACACCAATAAAGATCACGGGTTAAATTGCAATCAATTTCAGCTGATGGAAAGTTAGCTTTACATACATACTTCAATGTGTTATTCTTACGGAAAGTTAACTTTCCATAATTGCTTCAGGAGGTAAGATATTGAAAAACAGGCTTGAAGAGATTAGAAAAGAAAAAGGTATTAAACAAGAAGAACTAGCGGATAAATTGGAAGTATCCAGGCAAACGATTGGTTCACTTGAAAATGGCCGGTATAACCCATCCATCATTCTTGCATTTAAGATTGCGCGATTTTTTGAAATGAGTATTGAAGATATTTTCATTTACGAGGAGGAGCTGGGTAATGAAAACGGCGAGTAAATGGGTGTTCTTAACAATTGCAGGTGCTATTATGGTTTATATGGGTGGATTTATTTTAATCGACGAGAAGCTAAAAGGAATTTCCGGTTTGCTCATTGGTGTGGGTTCAGTCCTTGCAGTGCTTGGAGTAGGAAATATGGTGTATTCGTTATGGCTTAATAAGCCTCAGAACAAAGTAAAAAATGATGAGAAAGTTAGAATGAGTAAAATTGAGGCTAATGATGAACGGAAAATAAGAATAAGAGAAAAAGCCGGTTGGAAAACTAATATTGTTAACTTTTACATCCTAATGGCTCTAACTGTTGTATTTAGTTTAATGGGAGTAGATCAAACTGTAGTCACTGTGTTATGTGGTGTTTTTATTTTTCAAATCTCCTTAGGAATCTTCCTGTTTAATTATTATGCTAAGAGAATGTAGTTGATATGACGTAACATCAAATAGACTATTCGAAAATATTTTTTTAGGAGAGAATGACATGGAAGTATTTGCAGAATATTTAGCGCAGATTGATAACCCGCAACATCGGGAAAGAATGGAAGAAGTTTTGGCTTGGGTAGCTGGAAAATTTACTGATTTAAAGCCAAAAGTTGCGTGGAATCAGCCTATGTTTACCGATCACGAGACTTTTATTATTGGCTTCAGTGTATCCAAACATCATTTGGCGGTTGCCCCTGAAATTGCAGGAATTAATCGTTTTTCTGATGAAATTGTGCAGGCAGGTTATGATCATACCAAGCAGTTATTACGCATCCGATGGGAAAGTCCAGTTGATTTCTCATTACTTGAAAAAATGATCGAGTTTAATATTTTGGATAAGGCAGACTGTTCAACTTTTTGGCGGAAATAAAACGTATTATTTAGCGTTCAATTCATTTTAAGCAAATTTATATGTGGAAGCACCGGAGGACAAGTCACTTTAATACGTGATTTGTCTTTTTTATTTAAATTCTCAGCGTGAAATATTCAATATTTTGGAAGGTGGATGGAATGTTGAAAGCGAATTTATACACGTTAGTTCAACCTGATGAATGCTGAAAAATGGAAGTGAGACAAATGGCTACTGTAGGCGAGAGCCAATTCAGATTGGAGGATGAAAATGCTACTAAACGATGATCACTATTAGAGCTATTAAGAGGTCAGGGTGTTCCTGAGATTCTTGAGATTAAAAGAACAAAACAAGAAATACGCAATCGAGCAGCACTCAATAAAATAGAAGTGTATACGAAAGACAATAAGGTTTTGTCGTTATTAGAGAAAATCACAAAGTCAGATCATATTCCATATGAAAATATGATTTATAATCATTACTATACCAAGGATGTATCTATTCCGAGAGTCTTTTTTAATAAATATGATACAGTCGGACAAGAGGGGATATTGTTGATGGAAGATCTGACCCCGACACATACCAATTTAGCTGACTGGGAAGTACCTATTGATTCTGATAAATTAGCAAACATTATTGATGTGATCGTACAGTTTCATTCTGCTTCTTGGGGGACAAGCGAGTTAGCTCATCCCGAGCATTTGAAAAGTACAGAGCATTATTTAAAGCATATTTCGTATTTGGAGAGAGATTATCTAGCTTTTAGAAAGCACCAGACTTATAACCTTGGGGAAGAACAGTTTAGTATTTACGAGAAGAGTTTACTTAGCTTGCGTGAAAATGCCCAGAAACATATTAGTCGTATATCCAGATATCAAAATACCACATGCATTCATGGTGATCTAAATGTTGGCAATTTATTATATCCGATGTTTAGCAGTTCAAGGCCGTGCATCATTGATCTTGAAGCTGTGAAGGTGGGGCTTTGTACGGAGGATCTCGTTATGTTATTTATCCACGATTTGTTTCATGGCAGTGAGGAGACTACACGTATTTTTGATCTGTATTTTCATTCAATTAACAATAAAATCAGGAGCGCATACACGTACACACAATTTGTGGAGGACGTTAGATTATCGATTATGGAAGGACTCTTTTTTCCAATAAAGTTATTTGTTCATGAAGGAATTAAGGATGAGGAGCTTATATGGAAGTCGATAAATGCTTATAAGAATCTCGTCGAAATATAGCCTGAACTTAAAAGATAGTTGGAATTCTGTTGTTAGAATAGAGGTGAATATAATAAAACATACAAAGATATCTTTAGTTATTCTATTCGTTCTGTGTATAACTTTAGTCACCGGGTGCAATAGCCATTGGGTTCAGAAGTACGGAAAAGGTGATTATTGGGAAACAATTATTGAGCATAATGAATCAACAGGTGAGATAAATTACGAAATCAATTATATAGGGACTGAACCTACCATAAAGATTTTTATATTTGAGTATTCAAGTGAGTATTTTAATACTAAGGGAGGTTTCGGTAAGAGTAAGACAGAGGGTGGTTTGAAAATGAAAATGACTGAATTTTCAAATGAATTGGATTTAAATAAACAGACAATAAAGTTAATGCTAACATGGAACAATAAAGCAGAAGAGATAATACTCGAATAGATTTTCGAAGAAGAATACATATCAGCTAACATAGAATTCACGCTATGAGCTCATTTATGTCTGTGGAAGACCCAAGACTATGCTGAAAGGAAGTGGCCGTGGCCCTCGTTGTTTTTTCTTCAGATGTCTGGATACCCCGGATCAGGGAAGTCTTCATTAGCCAGAGTAATAGCGCAGCATACTTCTGCTGTTATTCTTGATCACGACATTGTAAAGTCTTCTCTTATGGAATCACTTGGAGCAAACTTTGGGTTCAAGGAAGTTGGGGAAATTTCGTATGATATTGAATGGGCCTTGATAGATTTTCACTTATCTCAAGGTCATAATGTTATACTCGATAGCCCTTGTTTATACTCTGAGATGATAGAGAGAGGATTGAATCTGACCCAGAAATATAATGCGGAATATAAATATGTAGAATGTTTATTAAATGACTATGACGAGCTCAATAATAGACTGCGAAATAGAAAAAGAATGATTAGCCAGATTGAAAGAGTGCCTTCTGAAGAGACATTACTTAAAACTATTGAAAATGCTAAAAAGCCCTCTAATGTCAGAATACATATTGTTAATACAAAGGAACCGATTGAATCCTATATTAAAAGTGTCATTGAATACTTAAATGCTTAGCGTAAATTTTGAGGAGGGGAACAGATGGATTTTGAAAAAGCAGCCCATTTCATTTGGACACATGGCAGATTATTAGAAAGAAGGGTTTTTGAATATATTTTCCACGGTGGATCAATAAGCAATGTTGTGACTTCTCTAATAGCCTACCAGAACGAAGATGGTGGGTTTGGAAATGCAATAGAGCCAGATTTACGGGCACCTGGTAGTCAGCCACTTTTCATGGAATTTGCACTACGTTTCTTATATGACTGTAACATAAAAGACGAAGAACTCTCTCAAAAAGCATGTGATTATATTTCAAAGCATACTGACTTAAAAAAAGGGATTCCAACAATATTTCCTTCATCATCGAACTATCCAAGAGCAGAACATTGGAATAACCCTCTTTCTCCAGAGCCATCATTTAGCAGACTTACTGGTCTTGTCGGGCTTCTTAAATGGCAAGGGATAGAACATTCCTGGCTTGATAAAGCGACAGAAATTTGTTTGGAAGATATTCGCGCACAAGCCTATGATGATGCGCATACAATTTTGACTGCATTTTATTTATTGGAAAGCTTACCTCAATCGGATTTTATCAAAGGATTATTTCAAAAATTATCTAAGGAGCTTATTACTGCCAACTTTTTTTGCTTGGATGCCGCATCCCACAGTTATGGACTCTCTCCTCTAGAATTTTCGCCATCACCAACTTCTTACTGTAGCAGCATATTTTCTGATGAAACCATTCTTGATCATTTAAAAGTATTAGAATACCAACAGGAGGATGATGGAGGATGGCAGATAAAATGGGAGCCTCCCGGTGAAACAGCGAGGTTGGAATGGAGAGCCTATAAGACGCTAAAGAGTTTGATGATACTAAATTCATACAATAAGATTAATCTATAAATTGAGCGCGGAGATAATAAACAATGCAAGGAGAGAACCTATGAAAAAATTAAGGAGAATCATAATTCCGTTATTCTTAATCTTTTTATTGGGATGTAGTGATGAGGAAATTAGCGATAATTCAAAAAAAGAATATAGCAAAGCTGAACAATTTATTACCGATATGGGCTATCTGATCATTAGTAATGAAGGAATTGTTTCTGAATATTTATTAGATAAAAAACTGCTGACGGAAATGCCATACATACAATATTGGAGTGTTCAAAGTGTTGATCCAATCGATTATATAGGTAAGGAAATAACTACAAGTAAGTTAATCGTTAAAAACCACCCCTTAGATAATGAGAAGGATAATACAAAAAAACAAACCCTGATTTTTCTGCTAGAAGCAGACGATGAAGTGATAGGAGGCTATAGTTTTCCTGATTTCGATGAATTACATATGGGTTGGGTTTACACCATTGATGGAAAAACACTCGAAGAATTGACCGGAGAAGCTTTCCCGAAATGGTCTAAGGAGTGGAATTTAAGATATAAATAAAGGTTTGGGAGTATTTATAAAGGAGCAGATATGAAAAAACTAATCCTAGTACTTGTAGCTGTGGTTATTATTTCGAATGCGATATGGAGTTATTTATATTTCAATAAAGAGGTCGAAACAAATTTAAACACTGGTGTTCAAGTATATACGCTTAAGGGTACAGGGGATACATGGGATGTTTTAGATTACAAAATAATAATTTCATCTAGCAAAATTTTACGGGGACATGGGAAGTTAGTGTTCAAGGGAGACCCAAGCGCTTTAGTGAATAGTAGCTATTATAAGTATGAAGTCAATGAAAAAAACACTAATAATAAGGATGAAACAGTTCTTGTAAATGAAGCTAGGTCAACGGATGGACCCGTTTCAATATTAAGTAACACTGATATCGGGTCTATAACAGGTCCGTATTCGTATGACGAATTAAATAAAAATAGACAAAATTATGAAAACACCACTTTATCTATTACATGGAATGATAATGAAGGGGAGATTCATTCCGAAACAATAAGTTTAGATATTGAGAGTGAAATTTCTCTTAAGGATGATCTTTAAGGGTGATAAGTCCAAGAGACTAAGATTGAATCTCTACGGACTGAAGGAAGATCGTCTACGCCCCAAAAGCCTGCCGGTATTTCACAGGAGACATGCCTTCAAACCTTCTGAACACTTTAATAAAATAGCTGGATTGGGCAAAACCGGACTGAGTCGCAACCTGAGCAATGGAGAGTCCTGTGGAAACCAGTAAAAGCTTGGCTTTAGCCAGCCGACAATCGGTTAAATAACGGTTTGGAGTTTTGCCCATAACCACCCGGAACAGCCTTAGAAAATGATAGCTGCTGTACCCGGTCAATCTTGCCATCGATTCCAGAGACCAAGGGCTGGCACATTCGACATGAATGATATCTGCAGCACTCCGGATGGACTGTCTAACCTCGTGCGGTACTGAGCCGTGAAGCGGCTCGGAGTTCTGCAGCAATTTAACTAGAAGCTCATACAGCAGAGCAGATAGTCTTGGCTCGCTACGGGTCACGTAGGAAGCGCTCAGTAGGTACATTTCCTCGAATAGCTCGTCCAGCTTAGCATCCAAATCAAAAGTGAACAGGTATGCACGGGACTGGTCCACTTCCTCTAATAAGGGGAGGACGATTTCAATATTAAAATGAACCCATCGGACATCCCAAGGCTCGCCTGGGTCAGAGCCGTATTGCTGATAAGCCCCTTTTGGGTACAGAAAACCTCGTCCTCTACTCATCGGAATACGTTCGCCCTCATGGAATACATAACCCTCCCCACCAAAGATCAAATGCAGGTTATAACTCCCCAGAAACCCTTCGCTTCTTCTCTCTGTATGTTGTGGAAAGTGAGTGTAATGTCCCAAAAATTCAGGATAACAGACATATTTTGAAAAAGCCGGTGTCGGCAAATACCATTGTTTCTTCATGTTTGGCAGCACCCATTTCTGTAGCGCAACAGAGCGCAAGTTGGATTAAGGCAATAAACGCAAGATTGTTATATGATAGCAATATTTTGTTATATAAGACCTCTTATCATTGATACTACAATAGAATTATAAAATATTGAAAGCATATTTTTAATACTTTGGAGGTAATGATGAAGAAACCTGTCGCAACTGAAAAATTCGAGCTTGGCGTTTGTTATTATCCGGAGCACTGGCCAGAAAACATGTGGGAGGACGATTATCGCCGGATGCGTGAACTCGGCTTTACGATCATTCGGATGGGGGAGTTTGCTTGGTCTATTTTTGAACCCACAGAAGGGGAGTTTCAGTTCGGGCTCTTTGATCGGGCGATTGATCTAGCACATAAATATGGTCTTCAGGTTGTACTTGGTACTCCGACGGCAACGCCTCCAGCTTGGTTGACTGATAAATATCCAGAAGTATTAAATGTAACCTACGAAGGTGTTACACTTCAGCATGGCATGCGCCGCCATTATAATTACAGCAGTCCTAAATACCGGGAACTGTGTGCACGTATTGCAGAACAAATGGCTGAACATTACGGCAATCATCCGGGTGTAGTTGGCTGGCAAATTGATAATGAGCTCAACTGTGAGATCAGTGAATTTTATTCGGAGAGTGACCATAAGGCCTTCCGGGAATGGCTACAGCAGAAATATGTTACGCTTGAGCATTTGAACGAGGCATGGGGAGCTGTTTTTTGGAATCAAAGCTATAGTGACTGGTCTCAGGTCTATCTTCCACGTCCGACTCCAGTACCGAAGCAACCCAATCCTCATCAGGCATTGGATGAAAAACGGTTTATTTCGGACAATACAATTTCTTTTGCCAAAAACCAAGCGGATATCATTCGTAAACTTGCCCCTAAGCAATGGGTAACCACGAACGGTCTGTTCGGTCATCTCGATAGCCATGAAATGACGGATGAACTGCTGGATTTCTTCAGCTATGATTCCTATCCTCAGTTCTCTACTATTTTTTATGACCCGAATGAGCGGAATCCGCTGAATGATAGAGGCTGGGGACTGTCATTATCTGTTGTTCGTTCGATATCCCCGAATTTCTGCATTATGGAGCAGCAGTCAGGCCCGGGTGGCTGGGTGAACCGGATGGATATGCCTTCTCCAAAGCCCGGGCAGATGCGGTTATGGACTTATCAGTCGATCGCTCATGGGGCAGATATGGTGTTATATTTCCGCTGGCGGACAGCTACGATGGGCAATGAAATTTATTGGCATGGAATCAATGACTATCATAATCAGCCTAACCGGAGAGTGCGGGAAGCGGGGCAGATCGGTCAGGAGCTGGCAGCAGCAGGTCAAGCGTTTATCGGTACTCATAATCAGGCTAACGTTGCTATTGTTCGTGATTATGACAATGAGTGGGATGGAGAATACGATGTTTGGCATGGCCCGTTTATGTGGAAGAGCAATAAGGAGTGGTACAAGGCTCTTCAGCGGAAGCATATCCCGAATGACGTGCTCTATCTGCGCAAAAAAACAACGCTGGAGGAGCTTGCAAGGTACGACGTGCTTATCTATCCTCACCCAGCGATTATGACAGATGAGACAGCGTCTCTGCTGGATGAATATGTTCAACAAGGCGGCAAACTGATCTTCGGCTGTAGAACTGGCTATAAGGATGAGCGCGGTCAATGTTATATGCGTCCTTTCCCAGGTACTGCTAAGGATCTATGCGGGATCACAGTTGAAGAATTCACAATGGTTAAGGGCAGTCGTCAGCCAACAACAATTAGCTGGTCGGGCGCGACCGAAGTCGTTACAGGAGCAGATGACTTTAATGATATTCTCAAAATAGAGGAAGCTTCGGTTGAAGTGATGGCGGTTTACGCCTCTGATTATTATGCGGGAAAACCGGCGGTAACTAGAAATCGTCGCGGCAAGGGTGAGGTTTGGTATTACGGAGCCGTATTTAACGAACAGGCAGCGGCTGAGATCATAAAATTAATTGATCTACAATCGCCAGCAAATTGGCTGGAGCTCCCAGAAGAGGTAGAGCTGCAAGTCCGTACCGGAGCTTCTTCCAGTTATGCTTTTTTGCTTAATTATAGTGAGACTCCTGTCACGATCCATCTTCATGAGACCAAAACAGATTTACTGAGCGGCACAACATTGTCGGGCGAGGTGCTTCTGGAAGGATTTGGGGTATTGGTGTTATACTAACGTACACATTGATCTCACATTTGAGTAGATTTGGATAATTCTCTCTTTTCGGTTATACTTTGAAGTAGCAATTATAGTCACGGGAGCTTGGTGGGACCAGGCTGAGAGGATAGTTATAACTATCGACCGTCAAACCTGATCTGGATAATGCCAGCGGAGGAAATGGAGCTCTATTTCTATTTGTCTACTCTAAGGCCGCATCTTATACAGATGTGGCCTTTTCTATGTGTGGGGAGTAGACCGTCTCCGCTTGATCAAATCACCTTATAGGAGGAATTGAGATGACAAGCGAATTGAACAACGATCCAATCAATCTATCAGCTTTTCCAGCAAGTCAAAAAGTCTATGTAAAGGGTTCACGGTCTGATATTCAGGTCCCTATGCGGGAGATCTCACTTAGTCCAACTGCGGGCATAGACGGCGAAGAGGAGAATGCCCCAATTCATGTCTATGACACAAGTGGGGCTTACACGGATGCTAATATTCATACTGATATTCGTCAGGGGTTAGAGCCCAATCGTCTAAGCTGGATTGAGGAACGAGGGGATGTGGAAGCGTACGAAGGAAGAACCGTGAAGCCTGAAGATAACGGGAATGCAACGGGAAAAGCTGTGGCGGAAGTGTTTCCAGCGCTCCATAGAAAACCTTTGCGAGCGAAAAAGGGGCGTAATGTCTCTCAAATGCATTATGCACGCAAAGGGATTATTACTTCGGAAATGGAATACGTTGCGATTCGTGAGAATGTGACACCGGAATTTGTAAGAGATGAAGTAGCCCGCGGCCGCGCCATCATTCCAGCGAATATCAATCATCCAGAGAGTGAACCAATGATTATTGGGCGTAATTTTTTGGTAAAGATCAATGCCAATATTGGAAACTCCGCAGTATCCTCATCCATAGAGGAAGAGGTGGAGAAAATGAGATGGGCTACCCGCTGGGGTGCAGACAATATAATGGATCTCTCCACAGGTAAAAACATCCATACGACACGCGAGTGGATCATCCGTAATTCTCCTGTTCCTATTGGAACGGTGCCTATTTATCAAGCTTTGGAAAAAGTGAATGGGAAAGCGGAAGATTTAACGTGGGAAGTATACCGTGATACGCTCATTGAGCAAGCGGAGCAAGGGGTGGACTATTTTACCATTCATGCGGGAGTTCTGCTTCGTTATATCCCGTTGACGGCACAACGTATGACAGGTATTGTTTCAAGAGGTGGCTCCATTATGGCGGCATGGTGTCTTGCGCATCATCAAGAGAACTTTTTATATACACATTTTGAAGAGATATGTGAAATCATGAAGCTGTACGATGTTTCTTTTTCCCTAGGCGATGGATTACGTCCGGGTTCGATTGCTGATGCGAATGATGAAGCACAATTTGCCGAGTTAGAGACGTTAGGTGAATTAACAGCTATGGCTTGGAGTCATGATGTACAGGTGATGGTAGAGGGTCCAGGACATGTGCCGATGCACTTGATTAAAGAGAATATGGATAAGCAACTTGAAACTTGCAACGAAGCCCCTTTTTATACGTTAGGTCCACTGACTACAGATATTGCGCCGGGGTATGATCATATTACCTCTGCTATAGGTGCAGCGATGATTGGTTGGTTCGGTACAGCAATGTTATGTTACGTAACTCCGAAGGAGCATCTTGGCCTGCCTAATAAGGAAGATGTACGTGTAGGGGTCATTACTTATAAAATAGCGGCACATGCCGCAGATTTGGCGAAAGGGCATAAAGGAGCACAAGACCGGGATAACGCTCTTTCGAAAGCCCGTTTTGAATTTCGTTGGCGTGATCAATTTCATTTATCGTTAGATCCTGAGCGAGCGCTAGAATATCATGATGAGACATTGCCTGCGGAAGGCGCTAAAACAGCTCATTTTTGTTCCATGTGCGGGCCGAAATTTTGCAGTATGAAGATCTCTCATAATATCCGTAATTCGACGAGAATTGAATCAGGAATGCAAGAGAAGGCAGAAGAGTTTCTCCAAGGCGGGAGCCTCATTTATAGATAACTTTTTCTGCTAAAAAGAAATATCTAAAAGAAGTCGTCATTGGCGGCTTCTTCTTTTATACTTTGAATAGATAGGAGTTGATGAAATGGAAGCGATTCGTTCAGAGGAAGCCATTTTAGAGGATTTAAGTAATAGTTTCTATCATTTTTTTGGATTAAAAGTCCTTCATGCTACCCCAATAAAACGTGGCTGGTTAAATCTTAAATGGAAAATCACAACGGATTCAGGGCAATTTCTACTTAAACAATACAACAAAAAAAGATATAAATTGTATAACCCAGAAGAGCTGAACTTTGCCTTTTCTCAACAGAAAAGATTGTATCTACAGGGGCTCCCATGTCCCGGATTGTTGGCTTATAACAATAATGTTTTACTGGAATCAGATCAGGGAGAAACGTTTATGGCAATGGAATATTGTGAAGGCCGTGTCATAGAGCCGGGTAAGATTAATATCCATCAAATGTTTGATTTGGGTCGTGCCACAGGTAAAATGCATCGTTTATTAAATGATGGGACCATTAGTTTGAAAAGAACCCCACAATTTATTCCCCAAAGCTCTGAGGATCGTTTAGAACATTGGAATATACTCCTACAACAATCAAAGGTAATGGGTAAAACTTCACTCATCACTGACCTAGAGATACAGCTGAGAGCGACTGAAGAAATAGATCCGGAAATATTCGAAGGACTTGAAGCTGGATGGGCACATCGTGATTTATGGGTTGATAATCTTTTATTTCAAGATAGCCAATTGTCTGCAATTCTAGATTTTGATCGGTTCAAATATGATTATCCGCAGCTAGATGTGGCGCGAGCAGTGATGTCATGTGCTTTAGATGAAGATTTAGATGGAGCACTAGCTTCAGCATTTATTGACGGATATCGTGAGGAACGAACGGTGGAGCAGGGGGATTTAACAAAATCATTGCAGTTGTTGTGGTATATGGAAAGCCCGTGGTGGATTAATGCCGCGATGGACAAACATAGTGTACCTCCAAAACGTTTTGCAAAAGAAATGAATTGGCTTGCTAAGAACCTGAATAACTTGCATGCTATCTTAGGCAACTTATAGTGAAAACGATTGAATTATAGCCTAAAAGATGCATTGACCAGCAAAAGTTTGGCGCCTATAATCTTAACAAGGAAAATCCATCACATATAGAGCTATTTGTAAACGCATTCAATGAGCTTTTTCCTTATTTATCATGGAAGGAGGAGATCAAAACTATCAAGTATTTCTTTTTTTCTCATTTTCGCAAACGTTTGCACCACACGATAAGCATAAAGATCGTAGCTGCACTAAAAATTATGAGGAGGTTATTTACTTGGTATCCAAACAATCCAGGCGTTATATTTCGTGGTTAATTATTTTTTCGCTCATTTTTAGTTTATTTGGTTTATCGGGTGGAGCATCGGCCAGCAATACGGATCATACAGTCACCTACACCAATCCCACAGCGTCAGCTGTGACCTTACATTGGACTACGAATAACTGGGCTAATACTACGGACACGGTGATGACCAAAAATGGAACTACGTTCACCGCCAACCTCAATGTTCAGGAAGGCGCCACCCTAATTTATTGTTATCACATCACGGCTCCAACGGATAGTTGGGACAATAACGGCGGGAAGAACTGGACGGTTGTTATTCCGGTTGCCGGGAAATACGAAGCAGAGAGTGCATCCCTGTCTGGTGGTGCAAAAGTAAATACGAATCACACCGGATATTCGGGCACCGGTTTTGTTGATGGATACACAACTACAGGAGCAACTGCCACTTTTAACGTCCAGGCTTCCGCAGAAGGGTCCTATAATGCCACGCTTCACTATGCTAATGCATCCGGCAGTGCTAAAAAGGTGTCCATTTATGTCAATGGAATAAAGGTTACACAGACAACATTAGCCAACCTGACCAACTGGGATACATGGGCAGACCAAACAGAAACACTCTCCTTACAGGCAGGAAATAACACGCTTGCTTATAAATATGACTCAGATGATAGCGGGAATATTAATATCGACTATGTGACCCTTTCGGCCGGAGCTACACCAACACCAACGATAACTCCTACCCCAACAGTGACACCAACACCTACGGTAACTCCTACACCAACAGTGACACCAACACCTACGGTAACTCCTACACCAACAGTGACACCAACACCTACGGTAACTCCTACACCAACAGTGACGCCAACACCTACCATAACACCCACACCAACGCCAACACCTACCGTAACTCCTACACCAACGCCAACACCTACCGTAACTCCTACACCAACGCCAACAGTGACGCCAACACCTACACCTACTTCAGCGGGGCTAACCGTTCACTTTAAGAAACCAGCAAGCTGGAATGCAGCGATCCGCATCCATTACTGGAATCTGAATCCGGCAACCGTTCCGACTAGTGGAGCATGGCCGGGAATACTGATGAAATCGGACGGAAACGATTGGTATAGCTATACTGTTCCGAATGCTACAGGTGCAAGCCTGATCTTTAATGACGGCAATGGCAAACAAACGGGCGACTTATCTCGCAGCGTAAAAGAGGGCTGGTATAACTCAGATAACGTATGGTATGACGCCAATCCAGACGTTCCTAAGGTTCCGGTGATATCCGTCTCTCCTGTGCCCAAAACCTATGATTCTGCCCAAACGGTGACCCTATCCAGTACAAATAGCGGCGATAAAATTTATTATACGACCGACGGATCAACACCTACGACAACCTCAACGTTGTATACGACTCCAATCCAAGTACCTTCTTCTTTGACTATCAAAGCATTCGGCGTTAACTCTATAGGGCAAGCGGGTAATGTAGGCTCTTTTGCTTATGTGATTGATCTGAATGCCGATTTGCAAGCTCCGATTATCACTGCGAATCTGCCTGTTGGGAATTCGAGCTCAGCGGTTTCCGTATCTTTTAATATAAAAGACAACAAGGCGGCAACAACCACAGCATATTACACAGATAATGGTACGGAACCAACAACGAGTTCAAAAGTCTATATTTCAGGCAATGCACTAACATCTCTTGCGGGACCGTCTATCTTGATTAACAAGACGACAACCTTAAAATTCCTTGTGATCGATGGTGCCGGAAATGAAACCAAACAGAGTTTTGTTTATAACATTGGTAATAAGGGCGATTTTCGTGAAGATACGATTTATTTTGTAATCACTTCCCGGTTCTATGACGGTGATTCCAGTAACAACGAGCATGCATGGGAGGATGCCAAGGCAGGAAATCCGGACTCTGATCCAGCTTGGAGAGGGGATTTCAAAGGACTGATTCAAAAGCTCGATTACATTAAAGCCTTAGGATTCAGTGCCATCTGGATTACACCTGTGGTGCAGAATGCCAGCGGTTATGATTATCATGGGTACCATGCAATAAATTTTGCGAAAATAGATCCAAGATATGAATCCGCAGGGGCATCTTATCAGGATTTGATCAATGCAGCACACGCGAGAGGGATAAAGGTTATTCAAGATATTGTCGTCAATCATACCGGTAATTTTGGAGAAGAAAATCTGTTCCCGATGTTCAAAAAAGATCCGGCGGCGGCGGACACCGTGAGTAACATGCTCAAAATTACGGATAAGCTGCCAGCTAACTATGATTCCATGACCCCTGATCAGCAATATCAGGCAAGACTTGCCTTAATGAAGACTGCGGAGACTAACAATAACATTTACCATACGGAAAAAAGTCTTTCTTGGGAGTCTTACACCGTCCAGACAGGACAGATTGCGGGAGACTGTGTAGACTTAAACACAGAAAATCCTCTAGTGAATCAGTATCTAATCGACAGCTATAATCAATATATTGATATGGGTGTGGATGCTTTTCGGGTCGATACTGTAAAGCATGTAAGCCGGTATATTTTTAACAAATATTTTGTGCCGGCATGGAAAACAAGAGGAGGCTCAGACTTCTTTGTCTTTGGGGAAGTGGCTACTCGGTACAGAGATGTCTGGAACAGTGGAATTCCGGCGATATCAACACCATTTTATACTTGGAAAAGCTCAAAATCCTATCCAGGTGATGGTCAAAATGATTACGCTTCCAACAAGCTATCGGTGGAACAAGAGTGGGCAGATAACTATACTACAGCAGGACAGCCTACCTCGAACAATGCATTTTTAACAGGAAATACTTATCATACGCCTGACTATTCGATGAAATCGGGTATGGATGTCATTGATTTTCCAATGCACTGGGCCTTCAAGACTGCTCAGGAAGCATTCAGTATGAGAAGCGGTGATCAATTCTATAATGATGCTACCTGGAATGTAACTTATATTGACTCTCATGACTATGCACCTGACCAGGCACCAGAAAATCAAAGATTTGCCGGCACACAGGACACTTGGGCTGAGAATCTCGCTCTGATGTTCACCTTCCGAGGAATACCTGCGATCTATTATGGTTCTGAAATTGAGTTTAAAAAAGGATCAGTCATAGATGTAGGTCCAAATGCACCGTTAAGTACAACAGGCCGTGCTTACTTTGGCGATCATATTGAGGGTAGTGTTACTGTTCAAGATTACGGTAAATATACCAATGCTACTGGCACACTTGCAGACTCGTTAAATTATCCTCTGGCGAAACATATCAGACAACTTAATTTAATCAGAAGAGCTGTTCCTGCTTTGCAAAAAGGCCAATATTCTACAGAAAATGTATCAGGTGATTTGGCATTTAAAAGAAGATACACTGATAGTAGCAAAGGAATCGATAGCTTTGCTTTGGTTACGATCTCAGGAAATGCAACATTCACCGGAATTCCTAACGGAACTTATGTGGATGCGGTCACTGGTGATACGAAAACCGTTACCAACGGTGTGATCACAATCAACTGCTCCGGGAAAGGAAATGCGCGTGTATATGTATTGAACGGTAGTGGTGGAATCGGAGAGTCAGGAACCTATCTGAAGTAGACCCTTGTATCCATTTCATAGTTAAAAAGAAGCAACATCAGCTCGGATTCCGCAACTGGTGTTGCTTCAATTTCATATATGTGGAGAGATATTATGCATACTATAGACGTCGATTTAGTAGCAAGATTAATAAATGAACAATTTCCTAAATGGTCCGATTTAGAGATCAGGTCTGTGAAATTCAGTGGGCATGATAATCGGACTTTTCATTTAGGTGAACAGATGAGTGTGCGATTACCAAGTGCAGCCGCTTATGTTCCCCAAGTGGAGAAAGAACAACTATGGTTACCTTTTTTAAGGAAAGGACTTACGTTACCTATTTCAACACCATTAGCGAAAGGGACACCTAACAAAGAATATCCCTGGCCTTGGTCTATTAATAAGTGGCTAGAGGGAGAGACTTTATCCCATGAGAACATTAATGATCTCAATCAATTTGCGAGAGACTTGGGGAGCTTTTTAATTGAATTACAGTCTATTGATGCTAGTGGGGGACCTTTAGCAGGAGAGCATAATTTTTATAGAGGTGGGTCCTTAGCTGTATATGATGAGGAATCTAGAAATGCGATTGAGCATAATAAAGATATTTTTAATGAAGGTCTATTGAAAAAGATCTGGGAACTGGCATTAGACTCTGAATGGGAGTCAGAACCAGTTTGGGTTCATGGTGATGTCGCACCTGGAAATATATTAGTCAAAGACGGACAGCTTTGTGCAGTCATTGATTTTGGCATATTAGGGGTGGGTGATCCTGCTTGTGATGCTGCAATGGCGTGGACTTTTTTTGATGAGGCTAGTAGAAGGATCTTTAAAAAGGTATTAAACATGGATGCACAAACGTGGAATAGAGCAAGAGGGTGGGCTTTATGGAAAGCACTGATCACCTATAATGGAAATCGATATTCTAATCCAACAGTAGCGGAAGAATCCTTGAATATTATCAATCTAATAGTAGAAGACATCGAATTGTAGAAATTGAACTACATAAAACATGTAAACTAAACCATAATAGTCAATAAGCACGAATGAGCATCAGTCAGATGATAAAGTGTTGTATTTAAATCTGAAAGAAAGGAATTTGTATGAACATTTAGCGACTGACAACGATTATCATATTAGAATTATTATAAATAACTTGACAGGCCTTAATTTGGTTAATTATAATAATTATAAATAGTATCCACTCTATTCATAAATTAAACCCAAAGGAGATTAAACAATATGTCATTAATCGGAACAGAAGTACTACCATTCAAAGCAAGCGCATTTCAAGATGGGAAATTTATCGATGTTACAGAAGAAAACTTCAAAGGTAAATGGAGTGTAGTTTGCTTTTACCCAGCTGACTTCACATTCGTATGCCCAACTGAACTAGAAGATTTGCAGAACCAATATGAAACCCTCAAACAACTAGGTGTTGAAGTATATTCCGTTTCTACTGACACACACTTTACACATAAAGCATGGCATGAAAGCTCCGCAGCAATTGGCAAGGTGAAGTACATTATGATCGGCGATCCTTCCCATGTGGTTTCCCGCAACTTTGATGTATTGATCGAAGCTGACGGTCTTGCTGATCGTGGTACATTCATCATTGATCCAGACGGTGTTATTCAAACTGTTGAGATTAATGCTGGTGGTATCGGCCGTGATGCTAGCGCTCTTGTTAACAAAATTAAAGCAGCGCAATATGTACGCAATCATCCAGGTGAAGTTTGCCCAGCGAAATGGTCGGAAGGTGCAGAAACTCTTAAACCAAGTCTCGATCTTGTAGGTAAGATTTAAGGAGCGAAAGCTAAATGAAACTAGATCAAGAAATAAAAGCTCAACTAGCGCAATACCTAGAACTCTTGGAAGGCGATGTAGTACTGAAACTCAGTGCAGGCGCTGACGAGGCATCACAAGAGATGACTGAACTAGTTGATGAAATTGCCAAAATGTCAGCTAGGATTACGGTGGAAAGAACCGAACTATCTAGAACCCCAAGCTTTAGTGTAAATCGTGTGGGTGAAGATACGGGTGTAACCTTTGCCGGAACTCCGCTTGGACACGAATTTACTTCATTAGTATTGGCTCTGTTGCAGGTTAGCGGAAGAGCTCCTAAGGTTGAGCAAAGTGTAATTGATCAGATCAAAGGCATTAGTGGTGAATATAAGTTTGAAACTTATGTTAGCCTGAGCTGTCATAATTGTCCTGATGTTGTACAAGCACTGAATCTTATGAGTATCTTTAATCCGGGCATTACCCATACGATGATTGACGGTGGAGTATTCAAAGAAGAGGTAGAAAGCAAAGAAATTATGTCTGTTCCAAGCGTCTACCTTAATGGTGAATTTTTCGAAAGTGGTCGTATGACGGTTGAAGAAATTTTAGCTAAAATGGGCAGCAGTGTGGACGCATCAGAGTTTGACAATAAAGCTCCATATGATGTGCTTGTTGTCGGCAGCGGCCCAGCTGGTGCAAGTGCAGCCATTTACGCGGCACGTAAAGGTATTCGTACAGGTATTGTTGCTGAACGCTTTGGCGGACAGGTTAACGACACGCTTGGTATCGAGAACTTTATTAGTGTGAAGTACACTGAAGGTCCTCAACTCGTAGCTAAACTTGAAGAGCAGGTAAAAGAGTATGGCATTGATGTGATGAAATTGCAGCGTGTCAGACGTCTAGACAAAAATGACTTAATTGAAGTTGAACTCGAGAACGGCGCTGTTCTAAAGAGTAAGACGGTCATTCTGTCTACAGGTGCTCGCTGGCGGAATATGGGCGTGCCTGGTGAAGCTGAATTCAAGAACAAAGGTGTAGCCTACTGCCCACACTGTGATGGTCCTTTGTTTGCAGGCAAAGATGTTGCAGTTGTTGGCGGTGGTAACTCAGGTATTGAGGCAGCTATTGACCTTGCAGGTATAGTGAAGCATGTAACGGTTCTGGAATTTGCTCCAGAGCTCAAAGCTGATGCTGTGCTGCAAGATCGTCTTTATAGCCTTCCTAACGTTACTGTTCTTAAAAACGTGCAAACTAAAGAAATTACCGGAACTGATAAGGTAAATGGTATTTCTTATGTTGATCGTGCGACAGAAGAGACTCACCATGTTGAATTGCAGGGTGTATTTGTACAGATCGGTCTGGTTCCAAATACAGAATGGCTAGGTGACACAGTTGAACGTACTCGCGTAGGTGAGATTGTTGTAGATAGCCATGGTGCTACTAGCTTACCAGGAGTATTTGCTGCTGGTGACTGCACTAATAGTGCTTATAAACAAATCATTATCTCGATGGGATCCGGTGCAACTGCAGCGCTAGGAGCATTTGATTATCTGATCCGTAACTAATCGATATTATTAGTAACAGCAAGAGAACGAAAGCCCTCACTTTTCACAAAGTGGGGGCTTTTTTTTATGTTATCCGTCTTTTGTGAGAGAGAAATGGGTGTTTGTAAACTTTTTTGGAGGATTTTATGAAGATTTTCGCGAATACATATCTAAAATATGAATTAAGCAAAATTAAATATTTAGATTAAATGCATGTATGTAAGGCATGATCTGCTTAGACTTGGTGCGCTATAAATAACGTTTTGCTGGAATGGAGACTATATTTCTGTGATTAACAACATTGAATCTTTAGACAAATTTATCTCACTTATACCTATTATAAAATTATCGATCCCGGCTGATTTATCAATAGCGATATGTGATTTGGAACGGTTCGTTGCTTATTTTCCTGGCGACACCATAAATTTAAACATTAACGAAGGACAATCTTTAAACAAAGAAGAGCCGCTTTACTTAGCGATACAAGAGAATCGTACCTTGAAGTCCGATGTTCCAGCCCACTTTTATGGATTTGAGTTTACAGGTACAGCAACACCTCTTCACGATCAAACGGGTCAAGTCATTGGCGGGATTGCAGTTCAGATTCGAAGACAAAGTGAATTAAAAGCCATTGTAGAACAAATCTCGGAATCATTATCCCAAGCCAATGAGCAAATTAATAATATTTCCTTTGGCGTAAGTTCACTTTCGGATCACTCTCAGGAACTACTCATTCAATCTCAGCAGGCTGGAAAAGATGTGGAGAATACAACAGAGGTCCTATCGATTATTAACAGGGTTGCTGATCAAACGAATTTACTTGGGCTGAATGCTGCAATAGAAGCAGCGCATGCAGGTGAGAAAGGTAGAAGTTTTGAAGTCGTAGCCAAGGAAATCCGGAAATTTTCAAGGGAAACCGTTGCCTCAACGCAAAACATAAATAAAACCATGTTACAGATCAAGGGAATTACGAATCAAATGGCTAATTCGATAGAGAAGATAGCAGCTATCGGCCAAGAACAGGCGGCGTCTGTTCAGCATACTTCTACATTTATTGAGGAAATAAAGATAATGTCCCAAAAACTTAACGAGTTTGCTAATAAATTATAAAAAGAGATTCAGTAGCAGTATTTTTGTCGCAATAAAAGAAAATTTTAAACGTATATTTAAAATGATGAATGGTATAGTAAGATAGTAATGAGTAATTAACATAGGAGGAATAAATTATGTCAACGCCGCACAATGCAGCACAAAATGGTGAAATCGCCAAAACAGTATTAATGCCAGGAGATCCTTTGAGAGCGAAGTATATTGCAGAAACCTATTTGGAGAACCCAACTCAATTTAATACGGTACGTAATATGTTTGGATATACAGGAACTTATAAAGGCAAAGAGGTTTCGGTAATGGGTTCGGGAATGGGAATGCCAAGTATCGGTATTTATTCTTATGAACTATACAAAAACTATGGTGTGGAAAACATCATTCGTATCGGTAGTGCTGGAGCATACACAGATAAATTGAATTTATTTGACGTGGTGTTGGCGGATAGCGCGTGGAGTGAATCTACATATGCCTATGTGCAAAGCGGTGTAGAAGGAGATATCCAGCTGCCAAGTAAAGAATTGAACGAAGTCATTGAAGCAGCGGCTACACGTATTAACAAGCCAGTTCTGACGGCGAGAATTCATTCCAGCGATGTATTCTATCATGAAGACAATGTGCCTGGAGTTAATGAATTTTACAATGAACATGGCTGTGTTTGTGTAGAAATGGAGAGTTATGCGTTGTTCCATAATGCGAAAGTGTTAGGTAAACAAGCTGCATGTATTCTTACCATTTCTGATTCGTTAGTTACTCATGCTGTAACCACGGCAGAAGAAAGACAAAATTCTTTCAACGGCATGATGGAAGTAGCTTTAGAAGCAGCGATTTCTATTTAATAAAAAAGATTAAGTAGCTTAAAAAGTTCTACGAGCAAAAGCTTGAGAGCCTATTAAATTCAGGATTAAGTCCTGATATTTAATAGGTTTTTTTCTCATTTGTAAGGTTGTGGAAATGGATAGGTGAAGCGTGTAAATTATTGTTGTTTTTAATCAAAATTTAATGTTAAATTCGTAATAATTCTCTCGGATTATACCGATATAAAAATCAAACCAAATGGCTACAAATCTTAGAAAAGACATCTAATCTCCATATGGTGGAAGTATTTATATTTTGGTGTAATGCCAAAGGGGGAAAATTGTGATTAAGCGGAGTGGCAATCTTTTATTAGCAATAAGTTTAGTATTCTCTATCGTCAGTTCTCTGTTTATGCCTGCAGTAATTTATGCAGCACCCAGCAATAGCAATATCATAGATCAAAGCTCCACATCAGCTGGAAATTTGAGCAGTGTTGCATTTGGTAACAATGTTTTTGTAGCGGTGGGCCAAGGAGGGATATCTACATCATCAAATGGCGTAGATTGGTCTATCTCCAATAAGGCGGGGAACCCCAAACTAACTTCTATTGTGTTCGCTAATGGGCTGTTCTTAGCTATTGATGGTAGCGAAAAGGCAGTATACAATTCACTCGATGGTGAAAATTGGACAAAAAAAACGTTAGCTATCACACCGGAAAGGTTGAAAGCGGTCAATGGAAAGTTTTTTGTATGGCAGTCAGTATATAAACCTGGCACCAATCCACCTTCTTATAATGTAACTCTTCTACAATCCTCGGATGGCATTAACTGGACAGACACAGGAATCACTTCTACCAATGCAATATTCGGAATGCAAAGCTTAACGGATATTGCTTATGGCGACAACAAATATGTGGTCTCTGCTAACAATGCTGTCTATTATACCTCAACGAATCTGATCAATTGGACAACGGTTACCTTAACCGATCTTGTGATCAACCACTATAATTCTAGCTGGCCTTATGTTACGAATGTAATCTATTTAAATAATCGTTTCTTTAGTTATATCGTGACTCCTTATGCTAAAAAAGTATTCACCTCTACAGACGGTGTTAACTGGACCGTTGATGCCTCATGGGATAATAAGCAATTTTATGGGGGAGGTTCTTTAAATGGGAGCTATTTGTTGTTTGGGCAGGGCGTAATTTATAAATCTCCTGCGGCTCCGCTGGACAGCAGCCAGTGGACATCTTCGGATACCCATACAACAATGATGGTGAACAATATGGTTTACGGAAATGGCAAATATGTTGCCTCAGGGGGCAGCGGCTTGCTGGTTTCTTCTGACCTCTCGGCGTGGAGTAATGTCAGCGGTAATCTGAAAAGTATTGCTAAGGATGGTAATGGCAATTATGTTGCTGTCTCATCCGGGGAATATGGCTCTATTTACAAATCTACTAGCTCCGCAGTATGGAACGATGTCACACCCTCTAAGCTGCCGGGAATGAATGCGGTCACTTATGGAGCAGGGAAGTTTATTGCGGTTACAGATAAAGAAAACTACAATCTTAACGCCAAAGTGGTGACCTCGACCAACGGTGACACTTGGACTACGACAGATACCGGAGTGCAGGACAATCTGACAGGTATTGCTTTTGGCACAAATCAGTATATTGCAGTTTCCGATTATGGCGGAATTTATTCTTCAGTTAACGGAACCTCATGGACAGAGAGATTTAAAAATGGGGATTTTGCATTTAATACAGTAGCTTACTTGAATAATCAATTTGTAGCTCTTGGGATGAAATACAATAGTACTACTTATGAGCAAGAGAGCGTTGTTATCGCAAAATCATCGGATGGAATACAGTGGAATGTGCCCCTAGAGATTGGGTTCCCCAATACTTCTTTAAAGGGAATTGCCTATGATGGCAGAGCTTATATTCTGGTTGGAGAAGATACAATTAGCCAGCAGGCAGTAATTCTAACCACTGAGGATTTGGTAACTTTTACGAAGGTTACAATATCATCTAGCGCACTAAATAATATCAGCTTTGGTAATGGAAGTTTTCTGGCTGTTGGATTGAAGGGGGAGTTATTCTCTTCGGCAGACGGATCCACGTGGACTCAGGAAACATCAGATCTTACTTCTAATTTTAATGGCATTATTTACGATGGTACTAACTTTAAGGTCGTGGGGGATTATTTCACTAAAATGACCCTGAACCTAGGACCTACTCTTGCATATAACATCACCGCCTCAGCGGCGACGTTGACACCTGTCGTAGGTGTAGATAATGGGATTACGCTGACCGTGAAGAATTCGCTGGGCAATACGGACACTCTGTTTACCGGAACAAAAGAAGTGACGGTAACGGGTTATGGTGTTGCGCCGGACGGAACGTACGGAAGCTTAGGAAGCACCGCTTTGGCAGCTTCACCGAGCAAGATCAACGTTGATTTCGTTGCGGGTGTAGCACAGGTGAACCTGAAGCTGAATAAAGCGGGAGCACAGGCTGTTGTGTTCAGCCAAGCAGGCGTAACCTCGCCAGCGGCAACAGCGCTGAACATTACACCTGTCGCAGGCAGCACAGCGACAATGAAGCTGACCACGGGCGTAAGTGCGCCGCAGGTCAATGGCGGCAGCTTCGCGCAGCAGCCAGTAATTACTTTGCTGGATCAGTTTGGGAATGTAAACATTGGCGACAACAGTACGGTTGTTACTGTGTCGAAGAAGGATGCAGGAAGCTGGACCTTGACGGGAAATACGACATTGACGGCAGTAGCGGGCGTCATTTCCTTTACGGATCTGGGAGCCACGAATGCAGCTGGAATCACAGGAGCCCAACTGGCATTTGATGCGACAGGTCTTGCAGAGATCACTAGCGCTACCGTGAATCTTCCACAACCACAGGGAGCGCAAAGCATTACCGCCTCAGCGGCGACTTTGACACCTGTCGTAGGTGTGGATAATGGCATTACGCTGACCGTGAAGAATTCGCTGGGCGATACGGATACAACGTTCACCGGAACAAAAGAAGTGACGGTAGCGGGTTATGATGTTGCGCCGGACGGAACGTACGGAAGCTTAGGAAGTACCGCTTTGGCAGCTTCACCAAACAAGATCAACGTTAATTTCGTTGCGGGTGTAGCTCAGGTGGATCTGAAGCTGAACAAAGCTGGCGCGCAAGCGGTTATGTTCAGCCAAGCAGGTGTAGCCTCGCCAGCGGCAATGGCGCTGAACATTGTACCTGTCGCAGGTAGCACAGCGACAATGAAGCTGACCACGGGCGTAAGTGCTCCGCAAGCCAATGGCGGTAGCTTCGCGCAGCAGCCAGTAATTACTTTGCTGGATCAGTTTGGGAATGTAAACATTGGCGACAACAGTACGGTTGTTACTGTGTCGAAGAAGGATGCAGGAAGCTGGACGTTGTCGGGGAATGTGACGTTGACGGCAGTAGCGGGTGTCATTACCTTTACGGATCTGGGAGCTACGAATGCAGCTGGAATCACCGGAGCCCAACTGGCATTTGATGCGACAGGACTTACACAGATCACTAGCGCTACCGTGAATCTTCCACAACCACAGGGAGCGCAAAGCATCACTGCCTCAGCGGCGACGTTGACACCAGTTGTAGGTGTAGATAATGGCATTACGCTGACCGTGAAGAACTCGCTGGGCGACACGGACACTCTGTTTACCGGAACAAAAGAAGTGACGGTAACGGGTTATGATGTTGCGCCGGACGGAACGTACGGCAGCTTAGGAAGTACCGCTTTGGCAGCTTCACCGAGCAAGATCAACGTTGATTTCGTTGAGGGCGTAGCTCAGGTGGATCTGAAGCTGAACAAAGCGGGAGCACAGGCTGTTGTGTTCAGCCAAGCAGGCGTAGCCTCGCCAGCGGCAATGGCGCTGAACATTGCACCTGTCGCAGGCAGCACAGTGACAATGAAGCTGACCACAGGCGTAAGTGCTCCGCAAGCCAATGGCGGTAGCTTCGCGCAGCAGCCAGTAATTACTTTGCTGGATCAGTTTGGGAATGTAAACATTGGCGACAGCAGTACGGTTGTTACTGTGTCGAAGAAGGATGCAGGAAGCTGGACGTTGACGGGGAATGTGACGTTGACGGCAGTAGCGGGTGTCATTACCTTTACGGATCTGGGAGCTACGAATGCAGCTGGAATCACAGGAGCCCAACTGGCATTTGATGCGACAGGTCTTGCAGAGATCACTAGCGCTACCGTGAATCTTCCACAACCACAGGGAGCGCAAAGCATTACCGCCTCAGCGGCGACTTTGACACCTGTCGTAGGTGTGGATAATGGCATTACGCTGACCGTGAAGAATTCGCTGGGCGACACGGACACTCTGTTTACCGGAACAAAAGAAGTGACGGTATCAGGTTATGATGTTGCGCCGGACGGAACGTACGGAAGCTTAGGAAGTACCGCTTTGGCGGCTTCACCGAGCAAGATCAACGTTGATTTCGTTGAGGGTGTAGCTCAGGTGGATCTGAAGCTGAACAAAGCTGGCGCGCAAGCGGTTATGTTCAGCCAAGCAGGTGTAACCTCGCCAGCGGCAATGGCGCTGAACATTGCACCTGTCGCAGGTAGCACAGCGACAATGAAGCTGACCACGGGCGTAAGTGCCCCGCAGGCCAATGGCGGCAGCTTCGCGCAGCAGCCAGTAATTACTTTGCTGGATCAGTTTGGGAATGTAAACATTGGCGACAACAGTTCGGTTGTTACTGTGTCGAAGAAGGACGCAGGAAGCTGGACGTTGACGGGGAATACGACGTTGACGGCAGTAGCAGGTGTCATTTCCTTTACGGATCTGGGAGCTACGAATGCAGCTGGAATCACCGGAGCCCAACTGGCATTTGATGCGACAGGTCTTGCAGAGATCACTAGTGCAGTTATTGACCTTACCTGGCCTGAACTTGCTGCGCCAAGTATTGAGTCTGTAACGGCAGGAAACGGACATATTCGAATTACTTGGAGTCCCGTATATGGTACCGATAGTTACGCTGTATATCAGTCTACAGCTTCAGGTGTTTATGGAGCTGAGGTAGCTACGATAAGTGGCTCTGAGAACAGTTACGATGCTGTAGGATTAATTAATGGAACTGCTTATTATTTTATTGTTAAAGCTGTTAATCCTGATGGTATCAGTGCGGCTTCCAATGAAGTAACTAGAACGCCTCAGGTTCCAGCGCCGGGCGCGCCAATACTTCATTCACCTGTGGCAAGTAATGGCATCATCGGCTTAACATGGGATCCGGTGAAGGGTGCGATTGGATACACTATATATCAAGGTATCACTTCCGGAATCTATGAGACACAAGTGGCTACAGTAAGCGAGTCCGTCTACAACTATGATGTGACAGGGTTAACTAATGGCCAATCTTATTATTTCGTAGTTAAGGCATCTAATCCGGGCGGGGAGAGTGCAGCTTCTAACGAAGTCAGCACGAAACCAAGAACATCACCATCTGCACCTACGGGCTTAATAGCAGTAGCGGGAGATGGCGAGGCGACTGTGACATTTGCAGTTCCTGATTCGAACGGGGGAACTCCAATTACGAATTATGAGGTTACTGCTTCTCCGGGTAATATCGTAACAGTTGGGGCAACAAGTCCAATAACGGTAACAGGTCTAGCGAATGGAACAACTTATTCGTTTACAGTTAAAGCGATTAATAGCGCTGGTAGTAGTGTAGCTTCTGAAGTTTCGAACTCCGTGACACCAAAGTCATCAACGGAGGTTGAGGTTACACCTACACCGCCAACACCAACACCAACACCAACAGAATCACCGACATCAACACCGACTGCACCACCTGCAACAACTGCTCCAACTGCACCAACTGCAACAGCAGGATCCACTGCTACAGCTACACCATCTAGCAGCATGGTTGAGGTATTGGTGAACGGTAAGGTTGAAAATGCCGGAACAGCAACGATATCTGAGCATAACGGGCAGACGGTTACCACGATTGTTGTAGATCAGGCAAAAATAGAGCAACGCATCGAAAAGGAAGACCAGAATGCAATTATAACTATCCCTGTGACTGCGACTTCAGATGTGATTATTGGCGAGCTTAATGGTCAAATCATCAAAGATATGGAGCAGAAGCAGGCGCTGTTAATCATTCGTACTCCAAAGGGTACTTATACAATATCAGCAGCACAGATTGATATCAGTGCAATTTCAAAACAGTTTGGCACAGACATTGCTCTACAAGATGTGAAGGTGAAAATTTCAATTTCTGTTCCGACTGCGGATGTACTGAAAAGAATAGAAATGTTGGCAGCCAATGAAAAGCTAACGCTGGTAGCTCAGCCATTAGATTTCACGGTGAAAGTTACTTACGCTGGGAAAACTGTTGAACTCACTAAGTTTAATACCTATGTGGAAAGAACTATTCCTCTTGCGGATGGTGTAGACCTTAAGAAGATTACGACTGGGCTAGTGCTTGAAGCAGGGGGGACGATCCGCCATGTACCCACACAGATTGTTGCCATTGATGGCAAAAACTTTGCGAAAATACACAGTTTAACGAACAGTACGTATTTTGTAGTTCAAGATCCACAGAACTTCAAGGATGTCGTCACCCACTGGGCTAAGGACATTGTCAATGAGATGGCTTCCCGTAAGGTTATTAATGGAGTCGGTGACGATTTGTTTAACCCTAATCAGGAGATTACACGTGCAGAATTTGCGGCGATTATCGTACGTGGATTGGGATTGAAATTGGAGAGCGGAACAACATCCTTTACGGATGTGAAGGTCTCAGATTGGTATAATGATGCGGTGCAGACAGCTTACTCCTATAAGCTAATCAACGGTTTTGAGGATGGAGCGTTCCATCCTACAGACAAGATTACTCGGGAACAGGCGATGAGTATTATTGCTAAAGCTATGGTGATTACCGATTTGAAGACAAAACTTCCTGCCAAAGAAGCAAGCGAGCTGCTGAGCATTTACACGGATGCGAATGAAGCATCAGGCTGGGCGAAGAGTGGCATTGCAGACAGCCTGCAAGCAGGAATCATCACGGGCAGAAGCGGAAATGTACTTGCCCCACAAGCCTTCATTACGAGAGCAGAAGTTGCGGCTATCATCCAAAGATTGCTGCAACAATCAGATTTGATTTAATACACGGTTCTGATTCGAGAGGATCCTTCATGCAGGAAGAGCTGCGGAGGGTCCTCTTTATTTTATTAGGTCAGAGACAATCATTTGTTGCTTTTTTATTGACAAGAAGAAAAATCCAGTTCATAATAACATATGAACACATGCTCATATGTTATTATGAACTGGAGCTTTTGAATGTAACTGCGCAGGGCTACGAATACTATCTAGCTGAAGGTAATAGGAGGTTAAGCATGATGAACAAGAAGAAAAGACACAATCACTCGCATGGCGCTCACGGGCATCATCATTTTGATCCAAGTGGAAATAAAAAAGGGCTTATGATTGCGTTAATCATTACGGTTGGAATTATGTTTTTGGAGTTTTTTGGAGGGTTAATTACCAACAGCTTAGCCCTGTTATCGGACAGTGGGCATATGCTAAACGATGCAAGCTCTCTAGCATTAAGCCTAGTAGCGGTCTGGTTCGCAACCAAACCTGCTTCTCCGAACAAAACGTACGGATTTCATCGATTTGAAATTTTGGCGGCACTTTTAAACGGAGTTACTTTATTTGTAGTTGCTGGATTTATCATTGTAGAAGCTTATGGGCGATTTTTTGATCCGCCAACGGTTGCCAGTGGTTCTATGATGCTGATCGCAAGTATTGGTCTTTTAGCCAATGTAGCTAGTGCATGGTCGCTTATGAGAAAAGGGGATGTGAAAAATAACATTAATCTCCGTAGTGCTTATCTCCATGTGCTTGGTGATGCTTTAGGTTCGGTAGGGGCGATTATTGCCGGTTTAATTATGATGATTTTTGGCTGGTATGTTGCAGATCCTATCATAAGCGTTCTGGTTGCTCTATTGATTCTTAGAGGGGCATGGGGAATTATCAAACATACCGTTCATGTCCTTATGGAAGGCACACCGATTACAATTAATCCAGCTGAAGTAAAGGAAATCCTCGAAAGCATTGAGGGGGTTAGAAATGTTCATGACCTGCATATCTGGACCATAACTTCGGGCTTAGATTCACTCAGCTGTCATATCTTAATTGAAGAGGAAGCAGATGACCAACGCATTTTGCAGCAAGCGATTCGGTTAATTGCCGATCATTTCAAAATTCAACATACAACCATTCAGGTTGAAACTTCCGCTATAGTTCATGAAGAATTGAAAATCTAATCAATGATTTATTTTTTGAATAGAATAGGGGGGCTATAGTATAATAAAAATACGAGGAAAGGGGTGATCGGTGCATGGATAATCTGACTCACGAGCATGAATCATGCAGTACGGATGAGCGGAAAAGTCATCACTCAGATAAAACTAAAAAGAATTTGATTAGCCGGCTCAATAGAATTGAAGGTCAAGTTAGAGGGCTAAAAGGGTTAATTGAAAAAGACACCTATTGTGATGATGTGCTGCATCAAATCTCCTCGGTCCAATCTGCATTGAACGGCGTGGGCAAGCTTTTGCTGGAGCATCATATGAAAAGTTGTGTAGTGGAACGTATCCAGGATGGTGAGAACGAGGTACTGGATGAGCTATTAGTTACCATCAATAAATTAATTAGATAATTGATCAATCGGAAGGATTCCTTGGAATCCTTTTTTATTTGCTCAAATTGGGTATATATAGAGTAGGGGACTATCCTAATTGATGATTTCGAGAGGAGTATGTGTTATGGCACATCAAAACTACAAAGAGTGTATTGAAGAGTGTTTGAAATGTATGGTAGCTTGTAATCACTGTTACTCAGCTTGTTTGGATGAGGATCATGTGGGGATGATGAAGGAGTGCATTCGCCTGGATCGTGAATGTGCAGATATATGCGAGTTCGCAGCTCATGCGATGTCGATGAACAGTAAATATGCAAAAGAAATTTGTCTGGCTTGTGCAGAAGCTTGTGAAGCCTGCGGCAACGAATGCCAAAAGCATGATCATGAACATTGCCAGCAATGTGCAGAAGCTTGTTTTGCTTGTGCAAAAGTTTGCCGTGAAATGGCGGCATAAATTAAAGCTTGAAACTGAAAGGGCTGCCGCGGCAGTCCTTTATTCATGAATAGGAAGCCAAATCTAAGGGCAACTAGTGAGGTTTTGTAAAATTATTAAGCAATATAGGTAAATATAGTGTTAAAATTTATTGAAATAATACCTTTATAATCAAGAGATATAGATGCCATAGGGGATGGCTGAGAAAAAACAGAATGAGGGGGATGTTAACAACGTTATGATCAATCTTAGTCCAGAACGACTCCAGCAAGTTAGCTACATAGGGATTACTGAAGCTGATTTAGAATTATTAAAAAGCAAGGAGAAAGAATTCAAATTAATCGTTAGCTCATTGGTTGAGGAACTGTATAAACAGATGACGATGGAGCCAGAATTGCTCCACATCATTGAGCAGCACAGTACACTGGATCGATTAAAAGAAACACAGCAGTGGTATTTTTTATCCATGGCCTCTGGTGTGATCGATGAAGCATTTATTGAAAGACGTTTGCTTATCGGGAAAATCCATTCTCGTATTGGATTAACAACGAATTGGTATTTGGGGACGTACATATTATATCTGGATCTGGCTACTGCTTATTTTGAACGGATATTACCAAACGAGTGGAAGCCTGTTATTCATGCCTTAACCAAGATGTTTAATCTCGATTCACAGCTCGTTCTTGAAGCCTATGAAGTGGATGAAAAAGCAAAAATTGAAAACTTGCTTGAGAAGCAAAATCACCTGCTTACAGGAGTGAGTTCAGCCGTTCAGGAGCTGGTATCTTTGATGGTTCAATTAAAGGATAGCAGTGAATCGATAGAAAGTTTAGCTAGTAAAAATGCTGATTATCAAGAGAAAACGCATCAAACGGTATTATATTTAGACAAAGAGGTGGAGTCTATTCATCAAGTGGGTACGATGATTAGAGAAGTGGCTGATCATACGCATCTTTTAGGCTTAAATGCGGCTATTGAAGCGGCCAGAGCTGGGGAGTTTGGAAGAGGGTTTGAAGTTGTGGCTAATGAGGTTCGTAAGCTAGCCCGCCGCTCAAAGGATTCATTGGTAACCATTGACCAGAAACTAGACAATATCAATGCCACCCTTTCCAAGGTGAAAAAAGAATCGGAACATAACTCAATGTATTCCAAGGATCAAGTCAAAAGCTCTCAAGAGCTGGCTTCCTTCGTGAACTTAATTGAAAAAGTGACTGCTGAGTTAGAGAGCTTGAAATGAAGCTGCCACGGATTGAAACACTCCTTCAGAAAATTCTGAGGAGTGTTTTTTTGTTTGAAATATAAGAAGTTATTAGCGGTCTAGCTTAGACATCAGTTTTGGAGACACCGTTTAAGCTGGGCACATAATCAGCAGCCTTATCGATGTTCACCATCTGAGCGGCTTCATTGAAATTGTTGTTATTCTCCGCATTGTTTTTCTTACTTGGTTGATGTTTACCTGGAGCTTCTTTGGGATTGGCACTATTTTTGGGCATGACATTCACCTCCATATTCTTCACCTAGTATGAGAAGGTAGTTTGAATTTTATGCCAGCAGTTGACAAGTATATCATTAAAAGATATAGTTCATTTAATGATATATCTTTTAATGATACATATGAGGAGGTGATTAAGTGTCAAGAACGGACTCATTGGAAATGGGAGAGCTCACAGACACTGCATTTTATATTCTCTTATCTTTAGTCGAAGCCAAACACGGATATCTAATTATGAAATCGATCGAAACGATGACGAACAATCAATTTTCAATTGGGCCTGCTTCCATGTATACAACTATTAAGAAGCTGTTAGCGGCTGAATTTATTGAGCTGTATAAAGAAGAAGAGGATGACAAACGAAAAACGTATATTGCAACAGAAAAAGGGATTGGATTGCTAAGAAAAGAAGTAGAGCGCCGAAAAGAAATGATTAGACATGCAGAACAAATTCTCAAATAAAAGGTGGGGAATAGGCATGAAGAATACAAAATATGTGACCAGCGGGGGCTTAGCTTTTACTGAAAAAGGTGATATGCAGAAATTGAGTAAGTATGCCAAAAGGGGCTGGCTCCTGGAAAGCTTTGCACCATTTGGTTATAAGTTAAGAAAGGGAGATCCCCAGACTTTTGAGTACAGTGTAGATTATCACACGAATGTGGATGAGGAGTATTATTTGATTTTTGAAGATGCCGGATGGACCTATGTCTGTTCTGCCGGAAATGGGTTTCATATCTTTCGGGCAGCTGCAGGTACGGCGCCTATCTACTCAGACACGGGGACCCTCATTGACAAATATGAACGTGAAAAGAAAACGATGAGCAAAGCAGCCTTGCCATTGCTTATAGCTTTGATTGTTTTTATCTTCCTAGCGATCTTGGGCGTTAATGGATGGTTACCTGAGATGGTGAGGAATATCAGCCTAGTGTTAGTAGTGGTCACACTTTGTATGTTGGTCTTTCCGGGTCTTCCATACATTGCGTATCGACTTAAATTAAATAAATTACGAGAATAGCGAATGAATTTTTATCTAAAGGATGTATGCACAGCCATGAATGAAGTTGGTTGTGGAACCATCCTTTTTTTTAGTTGAGGAGTGAGAACAAATCTAAGTCTCAGATATATAGTACTAATGATCTATTAATGGGATTTATTATATATTAATTCCATATTATGTATTACAATGATAGCGAATACGAATTAGCTTGCTGTTTTCTTTCAAATTTATTACCACAATTGAAGAGGAGGCAAGGAATGTTGAAGAAGAATGCAAAGCTTAGGTTGAGTTGGAGAAGCCTTATTGTCGTATGTTTGGTAATTAGTATTCTTCCTGCCGGTTCCGCGTTTGCAGCAGTGAACAAACCTTTTCCGCAACACACCACCTACACGAGTGGATCTATCAAGCCGAACAATGTAACCCAGACCAGTATGGATAATTCAGTGAAGACTAAATGGGATGCGTGGAAAACGGCCTATCTCAAACCAGCTGGCACTGGCAAATATTACGTTAAGTATAATTCAGATGGAGAAACGGTATCTGAAGCACATGGTTACGGGATGTTGTTCACAGTTTTGATGGCTGGTTATGACAGTAATGCTCAGACTTATTTTGACGGCTTATATAATTATTACAAGGCTCATCCAAGTACAATTAACCCTTATTTGATGTCCTGGAAGCAAAATAGCAGCTTTCAAAACATTGAAGGAGAGGATTCGGCTACAGATGGAGATATGGATATAGCTTTCTCATTGCTGCTTGCGGACAAGCAGTGGGGAAGTAGTGGTACGATCAATTATTTACAAGTCGCAAAAGATATCATCAATGCGATTATGGACAATGAGATTAACCAGACACAGTGGACGATCCGTCTAGGTGACTGGGCGAATAGTGGCTCGTATAATACAGCAACTAGACCTTCGGATTTCATGCTAAATCATTTAAAAGCATTCCAACAGGCTACAGGAGATACCCGCTGGACGAATGTTATCGATAAAACGTACACGATTATAAATAGCCTTTATACGGGTTATAGCTCTAGCACTGGACTCTTGCCTGATTTCGTAGTTTACTCTGGGGGTGTGTATAAACCTGCTGCGGCGAATTTCCTTGAGGATGCCAATGACGGGAATTACAATTACAATTCTTGTCGTACCCCATGGCGGATCGCAACAGATTATTTGATTACTGGAGACAGCAGGGCGCTTACGCAGCTTAATAAGATGAATAGCTGGATTAAGACTAAAGTAAGCAGTACACCTGGTAGTATAAAAGATGGGTACAAGCTAAACGGAACCGTATTTGGAAGTTACAATAGCGGTGCTTTCTATGCTCCATTTGGGGTCAGTGCGATGACCTCATCAACTTACCAAAGCTGGTTGAATTCTCTCTGGAGCCACACAGCAAGCAGTGCTGCAGAAGATTACTATGAAGACAGCATCAAGCTATTTTCGATGATCGTTATGTCTGGCAACTGGTGGACCTATTAAGAGAATATTTAGGTAGAAAAAGGCTGCCCCCAAAACGTTCATGCCCAAAACCATAAAAGCCAAACAGAACAGCGATTCTCCTAATATTGGAGAATCGCTGTTCTGCATTTTTGGTCAACTGCAGCTTGCTTCAGTAGATTATGGGCAAAAGTAAAGACACCTGATCTCTAATGTCACTTTTATGTGCTGCAATGCATAAAACCCTGTAATCCCCGAGATCCCCGCAATCTTCGTTTGTTCTTCGGTTATCCAAATACACTTTCCGGTTCCGTCATTCGGCGTACGGCGGAGCATCCTTTATTTGATAACCAATTGAATCATGGGGCGTACCTAATGATGCTCCAAATGATGCAATAAGTGAAGCACTTATACAGCAATTAGGGAATTTCTCCCTGAAATTCAGAGATTTCTGTTCATCAGACATATAATTAGGGAAAACTTCCCTAAATTTTGGCCGATTCAGTAACTAATAAAGAAATCTCCCTGATTATTAGGGAGGAATTCCCTGATTTTGTCCTTTTAGAGCGAATATCGGCTATTTTCAGGGAGTATTTCCCTAATTAGTTTACACTTACGCTGCACATCGCACATCGCTCACCATTTCACTATTTTTGGGACAACCTTTCTGAAGACTTTGCGGCATACAGATAAGCAGTACCGCAAAAGAATTGTGGTTTTAACGAACGTTGTTTTCGGTGAAACGTCCTGCCAGTTTATATACAATTGGATTAAATAGGAAAATGTAGTTCCTTATATCTAAAAAAGGCAGGTGATAATATTGCTCTCAGACAAGAAACAATCTCTACTATTTATTATTATCGTATGGGCAATGGCGTTAGGGATGTTACTGCTTCCGGAATCGGCACAGGGTCTGTATGGGTTTACTCCTTTTTTCGCAGTATGTATCATGATGTTTCTGATTGTGAGAGATGGATACAGTGCTGAGGGATGGAGAAGGTTGGGCTTCAAATTTAGGGGAGGCAAAGAATACATATTGGCTTTAGTTATTCCCTTAGGTTCACTGGGAGCGGGTTATGCTGTCTATTGGATGGAATGGACTTCAAGCTTAATTCCTCCAGATTCATGGATCGAGATTGTTATATATTTGCTCGTTTACATTGTCCTTGGTTCGTTATCTGCTTTGGGGGAAGAGATCGGTTGGAGGGGTTGGCTGCTCCCGCGTTTTCAATGGATGGGAAGAGTAAGTTCTAGTGTAACAATGGGCTTAATCTGGGCTATATGGCATTATCCGGCGATTCTTGGGCCGCGTGCTTATCATTCCTCTGGAAGCCGCTGGCTCGTGGTGGTGCTCTTTACCTTATCTGTTATGTTTGCGGGCATCATTATAAATGAACTGCGTCTGTCCTCCGGTAGTATTTGGCCGGGGAAAGCGGTTGGGTTCCAATGATTTTATATGGCTGCGCAGCTATATGGATTCTGAATCGAAACCACAGAGTGAAACAGCAAAAAGCCAGAATAGAGCTATAATTCAATGCGGACATTTAGAAGGGAAGGAATATCATGCATAAAAGTATATAATTTCCTGTGTGATTCATATAAAATGGTAGGGGAATACCAACTAAGAATAGAGATATGTATAATTTTGTTCGTTCGGGGGATTTGAAATGACAGTAAAACTCCGCCAGTTATTCATATCAGGGTTACTTTGCATTTTTGCTTTTCTTATTATTCATTTTGTGGGGGTCATTCACTCTAATATCTTGCTTGGCGTTGGTCTGGAGCAGAATGAACGAGGGCAATATTATATTGCTGAGGCAGACGTTTTTAGCGAAGGGTATAAACAGAATTTAAGGGAAGGGGATATCTTATTACGGGTTAATGGGAAACCGATTGACAAAGTGGATGAAGCTGTTAGATATGGAAGCTTAACTCAGGTTCAATCCGTTGACCTTCTTCGTAACTCCAAGGGGGGTGCTCCACTTGCTTTGCATTATGATATTGAGAATAAATCCTCCATATATCATACGTTTACCCAGCTTGTAGTCCCTGGAGCGACATTTGTTTTTTTGGCAGTGTTAAGCCTTCTATTATACCGCAGGAGAAGCGGGGAGCGCTCAGCAGAGCTGCTGATTTCATTCTTTTTATTAGTCGGAATAACTTACTTTGCGGGATATGCTTCAAGTAGATCTGATCTTATAGGTAGAATCGCGATGGGTTGCGTGTTGCCTTTAATTCCACTGGTTTTTATTCACTTTCTCCAAGTATATCTGAAACGATTTGGTGTGTTAGTTTTATCTACTACTGTAATCAAAATATACTACGGCCTGGTTATTTTATTAAGCCTATTTTCCACCTCCAGTCTAATGGTTTACTCATGGGATAGATCCTTGTATTCCTTTATAAGGTTAATTATTATTGGGTTCTTTGTTTTCGGGATTTTTTACAGCATATTTAAGCTGCTACATTTATACGTTACTTATCGAAGCACAGCGCTTAAATCGATGTTTAAAATTATGCTTACCGGACAAATCCTTGCGTTTACACCTTTTGTTCTCTTCTCAGCTGCACCCATTGCTGTTGGGGTCAACCTGATTCCTTACGAAATTACTACGATCTTTTTGTTTTTGATGCCAGTTACTTATTTTTATCTGCTGACGGCTAGGCAACTATTTGATATTGATTTCGCTTTTAATCGGTTTAAATATTATTTATTAATTGCTTTTTTTCCGGCGCTAATGATTGTAGCCGTACTTGCGATCATTCAGAGCAGGCAAGAGTATGATTGGATCAAATGGATTCAGATGTTTTTGGTTGTATATTTATCTATTACAATTTTTTTATTCTTTAAGGAGAAAATAGATTATTATTTCCGGCCTAAACTGTTCCGTGAGCTTTATCATTATCAAGGTAGTCTGGAGCGATTCTCGAAGCAAATCTCCAAGGTGATGAAGCGGTCTGATTTGGAGGCTGCAATTTACAAGGAAATCAATGAGATTTTACCGGTTAGTCTGTCTGCTTTTTTTGAGAGAGATGAGGATATGAGTAACCTCGAACAAATAGTCGACAATTCGGGCCAAGAGATCAACATAGAATTTTTATCGAAATCTCCAGTTTTTAAGGTAGGAGAAGTAGTTCAACTCAAACAAGGGATCTTACTCGTAATCGGACGTCACCAAAAAAAATTTCATTTCCTCTGGATTGATCATAAGAAGAATCATACAAAACTTAATTCGGATGAGCTTAACTGGTTAAATACCCTCGCAAATTATGCGAGTATTGTTTATGAGAATTTATATCTTATTGAAGGCTTGATTGAAGACCTTGAAGCAGAGATGAAAAAAGAGTTACATGCAGCACCATGGGTTCTACGCCTGATCTTTAACTTATCAGAGAAAGAACGCAGAAAGCTGGCGGCAGATTTACATGATTCTGCTCTTCAGGATCAGCTCATTTGGCTTCGCAGGCTGGAAACACTGATCTCCGATCATGTTATTGAGGCGGATATTTTGCCAGAGCTGCTTCAGATTAAAGAGGGACTTCTGGATGTGATATATCAGATTAGGGAGACCTGCAATGAACTGCGTCCGCCGCTGCTAAGAGAGACCGGAATTGTGAAGGCACTGGAACTATTGTTTGAGTATGCCCAGCTGCAGTCTAACTACATTATCACCTTTACATCCAGTCCGATTGGTGAGCTAAGTGATGATCTGGTGATTGCGTTGTATCGAATAGTACAGGAGCTCCTGCGGAATGCCGGGAAACATGCCAAGGCGAATCAGATTGAAATTGAGCTGGACCAGCAAGAGCATCTCTATTTCCGATATAAGGATGATGGGATTGGCATGAATATAGTTGATATCAGGGAATCTTTTCAGCATATGGGCCTGTCCGGCATCAAAGAACGTGTTGCGAGCTTAGAGGGGCAATGTACTTTTAACTCGGAGAAAGGGAAGGGACTGGAGGTTATTATTTATTTACCGACAATGGCTTTTGTAGAAGAAAAGCACAGAGGAGGCGATGACGATGATACGTATCTTGTTGGTTGATGATCATCCTTCAGTCGGAGAAGGAACCAAAACTATGATTGAGCAGGACGCGGATATGGAGGTTACTTTTGTTTTGTCAGCGATGGAAGCTTTGGATAGGCTGGAGCAACAAGAATTTGATGTGATCTTATGCGATCTCAACATGCCTACGATCAGCGGACTTGAATTCGCCAAAAGAGCCGTTCAACGTGATCCTGAATCTAAAGTGGTGATTTATACCGGATATGAGATCAGTGCTCATTATAATCTTTTGATGGAGTCAGGGGTCACAGGATTTATCTCTAAGACAGCTTCCCGAGAACAGTTGTTAAATACCATTCGTTGTGCACTGAGGAATGAGGCGGTCATTCCGGTGTCTTTACTTAAACAGCTACGAAGAAATGATATCAAGATTTCTAATCACCGGGATAATCGGCTGCTTGAAGAAGTGTCCATTAATCAAAGAGAACAGGAAATACTCCAAGAAGTAGCTAGTGGAAAAAGCAATAAAGACATAGCCAGCAAGCTTTTAATGTCACAAAGGACTGTGGAGTATAACCTGACGAGAATCTTTGAGAAGCTTAGTGTACATTCCAGATCCGAGGCTATTGTTGAGGGTAAACGACTAGGTCTTGTTAGGATGGAGACTTTCTAAGTTGAAGCCCATACAACCCAATACATAGTTTTGTTAGTTTTATTCATGGTGTTAAGCACCTCACTTTGACATCTTGATCGTCATTACCTGTAATTCATAATTCTGAACCATTCAGGTATTTAGATGTATTATTCTGAAGAAATCAAGGAGGAACATCCATATGATTGACATGAACCAACTATTTTTGATTACAGATATCCCAGGTTACTCGCCGCAAATCAGCCGACTTTTATCCATGATGAACTATGCAAGATATACAACATTAGAAGCCGTTAAGGGTCTAACTGTGGAACAACTGGATTATTTATTGGATGCTCAGAGTAACTCTATTGGAGCGTTATTATTGCACTACGCTGCTGTAGAATATGCATATCAAGTGGCAACGTTTGAGCAAAGAGATTTGTCTGAAGAAGAGCTAACAAGATGGGGACCAGCATTAAATTTAGGCGACGAAGGACGAGCCAATATTAAGGGGAATGACCTAAGCTATTATTTAGATCGCCTAAATGAAGTTAGACAAAAGACTTATGAATTATTCGCAACCGTCGATGATAATTGGTTATATACTGAAGAGGAATTCTGGCATAACAAACCTGCGAACTACTATTTTATGTGGTTTCACGTTTTTGAGGATGAAATCAATCATAGAGGCCAGATTAGGCTGATCCGAAAAAGAGCACTAGCTTAAGAAAGGAAGCGCGCGAATGGAGTACATAGAGAAAACTATAAAGCCTTTATTTAAGAAATATCCGCTGCTCTCGAAATTTGTATTAACAGTGGTGATTATAGACATCGTTTATTACGCCGGAAAACAAGTTGGAGGATTAGCTTATTACCTCATGCACTAATTTCTTTTGAAAATAAGCCGAATAGAAAAGGCGAGTTCCACTCATTTTGAGTGTGAATTCGCCTTTTTATATTGCTTAACCTAAATATCTGCTGTAGCTCTGACTCTTCCATGTGGCTATCCAGTTCATTATCAGTTCACACAAATTTGTTAGGATATGAAACATCAAAAGAGATATAGAGTATGACCAGGAGAGGAAGAGAAACAAATGAAAATATTAGAAGTTAAACATGTAAAGAAATCATATACTTTGTACGGTAAAGAAAAGGTGCCAGTACTCCATGATGTGAATCTAAGCTTTGAGACAGGTGAATTCGTCTCTATTCTAGGTGAGTCTGGCTGCGGAAAGTCCACACTGATGAACATCATTGGGGGAATGGACTCCGATTATGAGGGCGAGGTCCTTGTCCGCGGAAAGAATTTAAGCACGATGACCGAAAAGGAAATGGATGATTATCGCAAGAACAATATTGGCTTCGTTTTTCAAAATTTCAATCTGATCCCGCATCTGTCAGTTTTGGAGAATGTTACAGTGGCGATGCAGATGACGGATACCAGTGAGAAGGACCGCAATAAACGTGCTATAGATATTTTGACTGAGGTAGGCTTGAAAGAGCACCTGAAAAAACGTCCCAATCAGCTGTCCGGTGGACAGAAGCAAAGAGTGTCCATTGCCCGCGCGCTAGCGAATAATCCTGATATTATTTTGGCAGATGAACCTACAGGGGCCTTGGACAAGGATACCGGCGATCAAATTTCAGCCTTATTGGACAGCATAGCCAAAAGAGGGATATTGGTCATTACCGTGACCCACTCACAGAAAGTAGCCGACTCTGGTACCCGTATCGTAAAGGTTGAAGAAGGACGGATTAAAGATGATATTCAGTTAAAGGACCGCTCCTTGATTAGTTACGATGGAGGAGAGGGGTCATCCCGGAATCTCAGTTTATTTGCATCTTTTAAAATGGCTCTGCAGAATATGAAGCTCAACGCCAAACGTAATGTATTGGTAGCTTTGGGTGGGTCTATTGGTATTTTAAGCGTACTGTTGATGCTTTCCTTAGGGAATGGAATTACGAACTATATGAATGACGAAATTAATTCAAGTATGGATCCTTTACTCGTGGATATAACTAAACCCAGTGAAGAAGCTAAAGGCATGCAAGGTCCAGAGGCAATGATGTTGCCGGGCGAAACGTTTACGGCTGCCGATATTGATACCATTCGAAATATTCCAAATGTTGATTATGTAGAAACCATCACTTCCATTTCGGGCAAATCTACTATGGTTTATGCAGATCAGACGGTTAGTCTTACACAATTAACTACCTTAACGGATGCTTTTGATAAAGAGACGATTACCGCAGGGGCTTTTCCAGAGGACAAAGAGATATTATTACCCGTGAAAACGGCAAGTAAATTAAGCGGAAACGACAGTCCAGAGTCTTTGGTAGGGAAGTCGATTCATCTATATATTAATGAAATGGATGCTAAGCATAAACCGGTCACATTGGAACAAGAAGTGACTATCTCTGGTATTTATGAAAGCACTGATCCAAGAGCGCAAATGCAACCCACGGGTTATCTTCCAGCGCAGACTTTGGAGCAAATGTATGCTGACAAGGGGATTACAATAGGTCCAATTCAAGTTAATGCTTTTGCAACCGATATGAAATATGTGAATGATATTAATGCAGCCGCTGTTGATGCTGGGTTCTCAGGTTCTCAATCGGCAAAAATCATGGAGCGAATCACAACTTATGTGAATATGGCTACTATAGTTCTCTCTGGTATTGCCGGGATTTCACTTCTCGTATCAGGGATCATGATATTGGTTGTGCTATATATCAGTGTAGTGGAACGGACTAAGGAAATCGGGATTCTTCGGGCAATTGGCGCAAGGAAAAAAGATATTAAGCGTATATTCTTTTCTGAATCAGCTTTATTAGGTGTATTCAGCGGTATCTTTGCGGTACTCTTTGCCATTGTCATTAGTTATGTGTTAAATATTTTCTTGGACAATGCTTTTGGAGTGAAACTTATTAATCTATCCGGTTATTATGTGTTATTTGGGATCGTTGTGAGTACCCTGATTAGTATTATCGCCGGTTTGATGCCATCCTCTAAGGCTGCCAAACTGGATCCAATGGAATCTCTACGATATGAATAAATAGGTTAGCGGAGAGGATAATTGAGAGATGAACACGATTCTAGTGGCGGATGATGATTCTCATATCCGTAGATTAATACGATTATATCTTGAAAAAAACCAATTTTCCGTAGTGGAAGCAGCAGACGGTCAAGAGGCATTAGACATTCTAGCGCATACAAAGATCGATTTGGCGATTGTAGATGTAATGATGCCGAATGTAGATGGTATTGAATTGACCGAAGATATCCGATCTTATATCGATATTCCAATTCTGATGGTTACAGCTAGAGGAGAATCTAAGGACAAAGTCAGAGGATTTAATGCCGGATCAGATGATTATTTAGTCAAACCGTTTGATCCCATAGAATTGGTCCTGCGGGTAAAATCACTATTAAAAAGATATCATTTAACCTCCTCGAGTGTGATTCAATTAGGCGCAGTAATGATTGATCTGGGGAATTTGACCGTTGTTGCGGCTCAGAGAACGGTGGAGTTGAAGAAAAAGGAATGTGAGTTGTTATTTGCTCTGGCGGGTTCGCCAGGGCAAATATTCACGCGTTCTCAGCTCATAGAAAATATTTGGGGTGTCGATTATGAAGGCGACGAGCGTACGGTAGATGTGCATATCAAACGTCTGAGAGAAAGACTTGAATCGATTCCCGAGCTAATTATTTCTACGGTAAGAGGACTTGGATACCGTCTGGAGTTGGCCTAAATGTTGAAAAAAAGCCTGCGTCTGCGTATTGTCATTACGTTCATTGGGATTGTGATCGTCAGCTTAATGATCTCTTTTTTGCTAAATGTACGGTTTTCCGAAAATAATGTGACCCCAAACCATATCTTCATTAGAGTAGCTGGAGACGTAGCAAAAGTGCTTAACCTAATCGATGATCCGGAAAAAGCACAGGCATTTACTAAACTACTCAATAAATATGGTGTCGATATTGCGAAAGTGAGAGTGAATGAGTGGAGTGATGCTGATTTTACAGTGGATAAGGAGAAGGTTTCCGCTCTATTTAAGCCAGATTCCTCAGACGCGGTGATGCTTAGTGATAAGTCTGGTGTTGCTATTGTTGGCATTCCCATCGTAGATAAAGATAAAGCTGCGCTAATCATTAAAATTGATTTTTCGTCGAGCTTGATCACATTCAGACGTAACGTATTTTTTACACTTCTAACGGTTTTAGTCATCGGAAGTTTACTGATTCTCTTGATGTCCGGTTTCATTGTGAAGCCTATCAAACGTCTGACGGAAGCTGCTAAGAAAATGGCATCAGGCGATTTATCTGTACGATTGACGCATAAAAATCAAGATGAGTTCGGGGAACTGATGGAAAGCTTTAATCATATGGCTAGTGAGCTGCAAAAGATAGATTCAGTTCGTGATGATTTTGTCAGCAATGTCTCTCATGAAATGCAGTCTCCACTTACGTCGATTAGAGGGTTTACTAGAGCGCTGCAAGATGGTGTCGTTCCAGTAGAAGAGCAAAAAGAGCATCTGGATATTATTTATCAGGAAACGCTGCGCTTATCCCGCCTAAGTGACAATCTGCTTAGATTAGCCTCGCTGGATTCAGAACATCATCCGGTTAATCTCACCACTTTTCAGCTGGATGAACAGTTAAGAAGAGCGATCGTTCTGGCGGAGCCACAATGGGCACAGAAAAACATTCAGATAGAATTAGATTTATTGCCCTGCGAAATTACGGTGGATAAAGATTTATTTGATCAAGTCTGGCAAAACCTAATCAATAATGCTATAAAATATACAAGCCAAGAGGGTATCATTCATGTCGAAATCGAGCGTTCTATAGAGTTTGTGAAGGTTTCTATTAAAGATTCTGGTCAAGGCATACCAGAGGCAGCATTGCCCCGCATTTTTGATCGTTTTTATATGGTGGATAAAGCGCGGAGCAGCGTTCATAAAGGGAATGGACTTGGATTATCCATTGTATTAAAAATTCTAAAAATGCATGATTGTAAAATAGAAGTGGAGAGCAGGGTTGGGGTAGGAACCCAGTTTATCGTCTCGATCCCTATCTCTCAGCCCTATGAATAGTTAATGAGCTGAAGCTTAAGGCAAACTTTGAGGGGGATGATGATGCTAGAGCGAAGTCCTATCTATTTACGCGAATTGAAGTTTACGGACTGGAATGATGTCCATGCGTATTGTTCACAGGAGCGGGTGTGTCGTTTTCAAGCTTGGGGTCCAAATACTGCTGATCAAACTCATTCATTTGTGAACCAAGCACTAGAAGACTCTCAAAAAGTTCCCAGAACTCGGTTCGCGCAAGCCATAGTTGCAGTAGGAACTGAACATTTGATCGGCATGATTGAATTAAACATTAGAAGCCATACGGACAGAAGCGGTGAAATCGGCTATATTGTCCATCCTGATGCCTGGGGACAGGGAGTCGCTACAGCAGCGGCCAAACGGATGTTAAAGTTCGGTTTTGAAGAACTGCAACTACATCGAATATACGCGACCTGTGACCCTAGGAATAGTGGATCATCCAAGGTGCTCACCAAGATAGGTATGACCTATGAAGGAAGATTAAGGGATGCTTTACTTATTAAAGATGGGTGGCGGGATTCTTTGATGTTCAGTATGTTGGAGCATGAGTGGACGGTAGCCCGCTAAAAATTAACTCTTGCTTCCCACTGGTAAGTTCACTAGAATATAAGTATTAGCTTATATACTTTCGAAAGGAGGAGAGAAGGAATGCAGACACTAACGGAAATTGCTGAAGACTTGAAGCTATTCGGAGATAAGACCCGATTGGCAATGCTTTCTCTTCTGAAAGAGCGGGAATGGTGCGTGTGTGAATTCGTTGATATCTTTGACATTTCCCAGCCGGCGATTAGCCAGCATTTACGGAAATTGAAAAGTAGAGGAATCGTTAGGGAAAGCAAGCGGGGACAGTGGGTACATTATTCGTTAAATGTCGAGGATAAACCACATCTTAAGGCTGTTCTTCAACAGATGCCTAGTACCAAATCGATATTGGCTGAACTGAATAAAGAGGCTAAAGAGCCATGCTGCGACTAAATTTCAGGTAAGGATTTTTTTGATTTATATATAACCATATAGTTATATAATGATGTTGGATTGAAGTCACATGCTTATATAGGAGTGTTGAAAAAGATGTGGATTGGCAGTAAAAGGGGGATGGCACTTTGCCTATTGTAGCTATCCTTATATTTTTAGTAACTTTAATCCTTGTAATCTGGCAGCCCCGTAATTTATCGATTGGATGGTCAGCCTGCGGTGGCGCGATCATAGCTTTGCTAGCTGGGGTAGTCAGCTTTAATGATGTTCTGGATGTAACGCAGATCGTGTGGAATGCTACTTTAGCGTTTGTGGCTATTATTCTGATTTCTTTAATTCTGGATCGAATCGGATTTTTTGAATGGGCTGCTTTACATATGGCACGGGCTGCCCGCGGGAATGGCAGACGAATGTTTGTGTATGTCATTGTTCTTGGCGCGTTAGTGTCTGCATTTTTTGCGAATGATGGAGCGGCTCTGATTCTTACGCCTATTGTGCTTGCGATGGTAAGGGCGCTGCATTTTGATGAGAAAAAAGTATTTCCGTTTATTATCGCCAGCGGTTTTATTGCCGATACCACCTCACTGCCGCTCGTGGTCAGCAATCTGGTCAATATCGTATCGGCGGATTTTTTCGGGATTACGTTTATGGAGTATGCAGGCAAGATGATCATACCTACGCTGTTCTCACTTGTGGCGAGCATCGTGGTGCTCTATTTCTTTTTTCGCAAAAGTATTCCCAAGCACTTTAACGATTCACAGCTAAAAGATCCGCATGAGGCGATTAAAGACAAAAAAATGTTCCAGCTGTCATGGATTGTATTGGTTGTTCTTTTGGTAGGGTATTTTGTCAGCGAATTTTTGGGTATTCCGGTATCTGTGGTTGCGGGGATCATAGCTATTTTGTTCCTGCTTCTCGCGAGAAGAAGCCCTTTCGTCAAGGTGAAAGAAGTGATTACAGGAGCGCCTTGGGCGATTGTGTTCTTTTCTATTGGAATGTATGTCGTAGTATATGGACTTCGGAATGTTGGGCTGACGGATTTACTTGCTAAGATGATTGGGTCTATTGCTGATCAGGGCTTATTTGCCGCAACGATGGGTATGGGCTTCATAGCTGCATTGATCTCATCGCTGATGAATAATCTGCCTACCGTTCTGATTGACGCGCTTGCCATTGATGCGACGCATACCACTGGAATCATTAGAGAGGCTTTAATATATGCGAATGTTATAGGTTCGGACTTAGGACCGAAGATCACTCCGATTGGCTCACTCGCCACACTGCTGTGGCTGCATGTACTTTCGGCTAAAGGCGTGAAGATTTCTTGGGGAACGTATTTTAAGACAGGTATTATTTTAACCATTCCAACGTTATTTATTACGCTTTTAGGTCTTTATATGTGGTTGTTAATTAACTAATTTGAATAGGGGAAGATCAAGATGAACAAGAAAACAATTTATTTTTTATGTACAGGGAATTCCTGCAGAAGTCAGATGGCTGAAGGCTGGGCTAAGCAATATCTAGGAGAAGGATGGAGCGTGTACAGTGCCGGTATTGAAGCTCACGGTCTAAATCCAAAAGCTGTACAAGCCATGAGCGAAGTAGGTATAGATATCACGGGCCAGACCTCGGATATTATTGATGCTAATCTGCTGAACAACGCGGATCTGGTCATTACCTTATGTGGAGATGCTGCGGATAAATGTCCAATGACCCCTCCGAAGGTCAAACGGGAACACTGGGGCTTCGATGATCCGGCAAAAGCGCAAGGGACGGATGAAGAGAAGTGGGCAGTGTTCCAGCGTGTGCGTGACCAGATTGGAGATAGAATCAAACATTTTGCGGAGACTGGTGAATAAGCAAAGGGAGGAAGTAACCTATTCTTTTAACTTAGGGTATTTCACCACTGGCCATTTCACTTTCCGTAAGGCATCGGTCACTTCGGGTCCAACGTTCAAATTACTTTGAACCAATTCATGGGGAGTGAGAGCCATCCATTGGTTCAGAGAGACGTCGGCAAAACGATCACTTTTGAACATTTCGAGGAACCACAACGATTCTTCTCCTGTGTTCTGAATATAATGTCCAAATGCAAAAGGAACATACCCAACATCGCCAGCCCTGTAATTAAAGGTACGTGCCGCACCGTTTCCGGCAAACACAGTCATCCGTCCTTTTCCGGTAAGATAATATTGCCACTCATCGTTGTTGGGGTGCCAGTGGAGTTCTCTCATTCCTCCAGGTTCAATCTCTACCAGTGCAGCAGCCACGGTCTTGGAGATCGGAAAGTTGCTGGAATCAACGATTCTGACGCTCCCGCCAGGAGTCTTCAATGGAGGCTGTGCCAATAGCGAATGTTTGAAGCTCTGTGGAATTTCTCCGTAAGGCGACTGCACCTTTTGGCTTTGTAATGAGCCGGGAACTTGATCCTGATAAATGTAAACCTGTTCAGTGGGGATGGAGTCAAAGGTCTCGGCAGGTATTCCAAAGTTAGCTGAAAGTACCTCTTTGGGCGTATGGGCGAACCAATCGGATATAGACAAGGTATTCAGATCAGAGAAGCTTCCGTCGTCGAAGACAAGGAGAAATTCACAGCCTTCTTCAAGACCTTGTATAGAGTGAGGAATACCCGGCGGAAAATACCATAGATCACCAGGTCCTACATCTGCTATAAAGTTCCGCCCATTCTGGTCCACAGCAGTAATCCGAGCGCGGCCTAACAGCATATAAGACCATTCCACTTGCTGATGCCAGTGAAGCTCTCGTACTCCACCGGGGGTCAGGCTCATATTCACACCTGCCAGTGTAGTTGCGATAGGGAGTTCTCTGACGGTTACTTCTCTGGACCAGCCACCATGATTAAGCTGCATATGCGCATCGGAGAAAGAAAATTTCAAATTGGGAACCAGGCCCGCATCAGTCACCGGAGGAACGAACATATCCGGATTCTCAAGATCCCGCATAACGTCGCGGGGTCCTTTATCTAATCCCCCTGTGCCATCGCTTCGGATGGGCTGGGGGATGTTTGTTTTTTTTGCCGAATCCTGTCCAGCAGAAGTCATAAGATGTTCTCCTTTCTTGTTCCTTAAGAGTTCAATGAAAATATATGCGGAATGCTGTCTTTTATGATGGATAGCAGAAGTGGTACAAGTTGACATGTGTAGGGTCATCATTGATTATTACTAATAGAGGCTAAGGTTCTAGATGAACTGGAGAGGGGTTTGTGATGATTCACATCAAGGAGTCCTTACAACGATTAGGGAAAATAAAAGCTTATGTAATAGGTCTTTTAGTGATTATGTTCGCCGCGGGATCTGCGGTTACACCTACATCGGTGTCAGCAGCTGTCCAGTTAGGGACACAGGTAATGCCACTGTCATACGGGGGATATTACGTGCTTTTTCCAGGTAAACTCGCCCCTTATTTCAAAGCAGGTAAATTAATGGTGCCGATTCGAGCCTTCTCCAATGCGATTGGCGCAGATTTGCTCTATGACGCTCTGAGCAAGAGTGTTACTGTTTCACTGTTGGACCGATCTGTAGGAAATATTAAAGCAGGGCAGCTAGAGGCAGATTTTAATGGGGAGACCGTAGAATCATTAGGCGTTGCTCCAGAGGTAAAGGATGGCACTCTGTTTGTTCCGGCTTCCCCTATTTTAGAAGGGCTTAAGTCTTTTCGCTGGGAAGTGCAATTTAATAATGTGAATAAATTAACCCTTGGCATTGGAGCCAGAAAAGGGGAGGAATGGGTGAAGCCTGAGGCAGATCTTGCCCTTGCTCCTTATCCACTCGAAACGACAGCACATCCGTATCCTTTATATCCTACTATGCTAACGCAGGCTCAATCCGGGAAAGAATATAGATTAACCTTAGGCGTGCAAAATACCTCCGGATTCATCATCCCTAAAGGAAACGCGGAATTAGAGCTGGTGAGTGTGGACAGTAAAGGAAATTCTTTTTATCAAACGTTGAAAGGACCTGATTCGTTAACCTCTAAGGCGGCATTATTATCATTTTCCGTTTCCATTCCAACAGAGGCTGAATACGTCATTTTCAGGTCACGCACATTTAGAGCGCAATAAGGCAATTGCTATAGATTATTCAAACAAGCTAGACAGAGAGCGGGTAAAGAAACAGATGACAGGTAACAAAGAACAGCAATATCGCTTCAGCGAAGCACCGATTTGGGAATTGCAACGAACATATTATGAAGAGCAGGGATTAAAGGCTTGGAATAATGATCAGGTCCCGCAGTACATCACGAGTAACCCTATGATTGCAACAGCATACGCAGAGATGATCTTTGGATTCCTGCAAGACCGGGCTGGACAAGGGCATCTCTCAGAGACCGTTACGATTCTAGAACTTGGAGCGGGAGCAGGCCGGTTAGCGTTCCATGTGCTTAAAAAGTTGTGTGAAATCGTAGACTACGCAGATATTCCTCTACCTCCTTTTCGTTATGTGATGAGCGATTTGCCTTCCAAAAATATATCCAGTTGGCAGCAGCACCCGAGCCTACTTCCTTACGTGAAGCAGGGTATTTTGGACTTCGCACGTTTTGATGCTGTGCAGGATGTAGAACTACATTTAGTACACGCTAAGCTCAGCATTCGGCCTGGTGATTTACAGCAGCCATTGGTGATTGTGGCAAATTATTTTTTTGACAGCATTCCGCAAGAATTAATTTATGTGGATGAAGGAAAAATATATGAATGTGAGGTTTCGATCCAGTATTCGGCGGAAGTTGATCCGGATAACCCCTCCGATGCGCTCGGCAAAATCATCCCGCAGTACCATTATCGGCGTGCGGCTAGTTATGAAGAGGAGACTTATCCCTATCATGACGTTATAGCGCTTTATCAGCAGAAGCTGGAGGATTCACATATACTCTTTCCGGTGGTGGGGCTCACTTGTCTGGAGCGGCTTGCGCGGCTCTCTACAGAGGGATTCGTGCTGCTTACAGCGGATAAGGGAGACCATCGCTTAGAGAACTGGGAATTTGCAGAACCTCCATTGCTGATTCATCACGGAAGCTTCTCTTTGACTGCGAATTATCATGCGATAGAACATGTGCTGAAACAAAAAGGGGCGCATTCAATATTCACCAGTCATCACTATAAAAACCTGAACATCGGCTGTATTCTTATGCTTCCAACTCCGTTGAGCTATACAAATACTCGGCTGGGTTACAAGCGGTTTATAGAACGTTTTGGTCCCGATGATTTCTTTAGTATGAAGGAATGGATGGATCAGCAATTAGATACGATGGGGCTGCAGCAAATTTTGGCCTTTTGGCGTTTGGGTGGGTATGATGCTGAATGGTTTATCCATAGTGCTGAACAGATTTCGGAGCTACTGCCCAGTGCCAGTGATGAAGAAATGCTGGATTTACAGCGAGGAATACAGTTGATGTGGACTGGCTATTATCCGATGGAACAGAGTTATGACCTGTCGCTAGATGCGGGGTTACTGCTGTATGAAATGGATAAATTCGCGGAAGCATTGGTTTACTTAGAACGCTCTATGCATGCCAATACGGAAGAACCATTAGCATCAGTGCTTTATAGCATGGCAATTTGTAACTACGAGCTAGGAGCTGAAGCTGCTGCATTGGAATACGCGCGTAGAGCTTTGGCTGCAGAGCCTGACAATGAAGTAGTATTGGAGCTTCTCACGGCGCTGAGCGAGGAATAAGCACATTTACATAGGGTTATCTTTTTGGTATCCTATACAAAATAATCAAACGCGATGACGAGAAGAGTACATGAAATCATTCCTTCACAGAGAGCCCTGGATGATGAGAACTGGGTAAGGGGGATTTTATCGAAACAAGCCTCTGAGCGGCATATCGGAACCGGACTAAGGGGATGGTATGACGGGAGCTCCTGTTATAGAGCTAGAGTATAAGCACTGCGTAAGATGTTTTGCCGTACTTGATGAGATTAATATGGTGACATATTAATGAACCTGGGGTGGTACCGCGAGAATTTCGTCCCCAAGACCATAAGTCTTGGAGGTGAGGTTCTTTTTATTTTGCAGATTAAGCAGGCGGATATCACTTATAAACAGGAGGTAACACCAATGAACGAGGAACCGGAAGTATTAGCAGAGAGTTACATCGACAGATTGATTCAAGAAGAGCTGGGAGCAGGGACTTACAGTAGAGATATTTGCACGAGATTTCCACCTGAGCCTAACGGGTATCTGCATATTGGCAGTGCGTATGCTATTCACACGAACTATACGACTGCGAAAAAGTATGGCGGGAAGTTCCATTTGCGCTTTGATGACACCAATCCTTTAAAAGAGGATCTGGAGTATGTAAATGCCATCATCGAAGATATTCAATGGATGGGCTATCCACCGGACCATATTTTTTATGGATCAGATTATTCTGAGAAAATATACAATAGCGCAGTTACGTTAATCCGAAAAGGAAAGGCTTATGTCTGTGATTTATCACCTGAAGAGGTGACAGCCTATAGAGGGACGCTTACGGAGCCGGGAAAAAACAGCCCGTTCCGGGAGCGTTCTGTAGAAGAGAATTTGCGGTTATTTACGGAGATGAAAGCTGGAGATTATCCGACGGGAGCCAGAGTGTTGCGGGCTAAAATAGATATGAGCTCACCTAATATCAACTTACGTGATCCGGTGATTTACAGAATCATTCATGCGGAGCATTATAGAACGGGTAACGAATGGTGTATCTATCCGATGTATGATTTTGCCCATCCTATACAAGATGCTATCGAAGGGATTACGTATTCCTTATGCTCGATTGAATTTAAGGATCATCGGCCGCTCTATGAGTGGGTACTGAATGAGCTGGATACCCCTGAGGCTCCCAAGCAAAGAGAGTTTGGACGGGTGAACATCACCGGAGTTGTGACGAGTAAACGGTATATCAGACAGCTGGTTACAGGCCATTATGTAGACGGTTGGGATGACCCAAGACTTCCTACGCTTCGCGGTTTACGCAGAAGAGGTTTTACACCGGAGAGTATCCGGAATTTTGTGAAGGAAATTGGATTTGTCAGAAATAGCACCATTGTGGATATTGCCATGTTAGAGCATGCGCTTAGACAAGATTTGAAGGCAAAGGTTCCAAGTGTGATGGCTGTTCTTAAGCCTTTAAAAGTGGTCATTACTAATTATCCTGAGGATCATAATGAAGGGCTGACGATTGAGAATAACAGTGAAGATAAGTCACTTGGGGAAAGAGAGGTTCCTTTTTCACGAACCCTTTATATTGAACAAGAAGATTTCATGGAGGAGCCGCCAAAAGGTTATCACAGGCTGACTATGGGGAACGAGGTAAGGCTAAAGGGTGCTTATTTCATTAAATGCAACGAAGTAATCAAGGACGAAGTTACCGGAGAAATCCTAGAGCTTCGCTGCACCTATGATCCGAGAACGAAGAGCGGAAGCGGGTTTAATGAACGGAAGGTTAAGGCAACCATTCACTGGGTATCGGCAGATCATGCTATCAAAGCTGATGTTCATCTATATGAGCGGCTGCTGAAAGATAACGACGGTCCTAAAGAAGACGGTGAGCGCTGGGACGCGTATCTTAATCCGGATTCCTTGACGATCCTGAAGGATTGTTTGCTGGAGCCATCGATGGGCAACGCAACGCCAGAAGATAAATTTCAATTGATCCGGCATGGATTTTTCTGTGTGGATACGAAGTACACCACGGCAGATAAGCTGGTGCTGAATCGGATAGTACCGCTGAAGGACACATGGAAGAAAAATTCATAAGCAGCTTAAGCTAGGCGAAGATCGGGTAATTTCTGATCATCGTCTAGCTTTTTTTGTTATTGGTCATAAGTATTATAAGCAAATGAAAATTCCATATGAAACATATTTACATTTTTCAGAAATAAGCATATACTTTAAATATAAGTTGCACAGGGGAAACTTTCGTGTATATAGACAACTTTTTCAGGGCAAGAGGAGGAATTGAAATGCTCGAACAAACTTTAGTGGAACAACCACATATAAAACAACATAAGAACTCTGTTTCAGCACAAGCCGTACTTAACGGGGAGATCAAAGGGATTAAACGATTACTTCCTTTCCTAGGCCCAGCTTTTATCGCTGCAGTTGCTTATCTGGATCCGGGTAATTTTGCCACCAATATTACGGCAGGCTCCAAATATGGATATCTTTTATTGTGGGTGATCGTAGCCTCGAATCTAATGGCTGTATTAATCCAAGCGTTATCCGCCAAGCTGGGGATTGCGACAGGCAAGAACTTGCCTGAGATCGCTCATGATCGTTTTCCGAAGAGTGTATCTATCTTCTTATGGATTCAAAGTGAACTGGTGATTATAGCTACGGATCTGGCAGAGTTTATCGGGGCGGCATTAGGATTATATCTCTTATTTGATATTCCCATGCTGCCAGCAGCACTGATTACTGCGGTGGGTTCATTTGCTATCTTAGAGCTGCAACGCCGGGGATACCGCTCCCTTGAGGCAGGGATTGCCGCAATGATTCTTATAGTCGTATTAGCCTTCGCTTTTCAAGTTATTGTAGCTAAACCAGATATGGGAGCTGTTGCTGTAGGCATGTTTACACCGAAGTTTGAAGGGGTGGACAGCATCCTGTTGGCCGCAGGAATACTAGGTGCAACAGTGATGCCACATGCGATTTACCTGCATTCATCACTTACACAGAATCGTATTGTCGGAGTAAATGAATCGGAGAAAAAACAGATTTTCAAACTGGAATTTATAGATATTATAATTGCGATGATTATCGCAGGTGCAGTAAATATGGCTATGGTTATTGTCTCTGCGGCATTGTTTTTCAAAAATGGTCTCGTGGTTGAGGATCTGGATGTCGCGTTTCAGCAATTTGGTCACTTAGCTGGGCCAGTAACGGCGATCTCGTTTGGGCTGGGACTACTCATTGCGGGACTGTCGAGTTCCTCCGTAGGAACTATGGCTGGCGATGTGGTTATGCAAGGCTTCATCAACAAAAGAATTAACCTGTACTTGCGCCGTGCGATTACCATCATTCCGCCACTAGCGATCATTGGTTTTGGTGTGAATCCAACCAAAGCGCTCGTGATCAGTCAGGTGATCCTGTCCTTTGGGATTGCGTTCGCGTTGATTCCACTGGTTGTGTTTACAAGCAACCGCCAGATTATGGGCGGGTTAGTGAACCGCAAAATGACAGCCACTCTGGGCTGGATTATCTCCGGTCTGGTTGTATCGTTGAACTTGTTCTTGGTCTATCAAATGCTCGTATAAGGAAGCAGTCAAAAGAGCCCGACCCACAAATCTCCTCAGATCATACCTGAGAGATACATGGGTCGGGCTTTTTTTTTGGAGGGTTGTTCCAGCCAGTTATTTAAAATAATCTGCTACGCCTTCGGCGATGGCTTTAGCCGCTTTTTTCTGATAGGAGGTCTTGCGGACAATGGACTCGTCTATAGGATTGGTAAGGAATCCAAGCTCGACCAAGGTAGATGGAATCCGATTCTCCCTTAGGATGTGATAATCGCCAAAGGACAACCCGTTGCTCTTCAGACCGATGCCTTGCCCCAGCCGGGTTTCAATCGCCCGCGCGAGCTTCAAATCATCCGCTTCTGAATAAAAGAAGGTCAACGTTCCGGACACATTTTTAGGTGAAGAATTATAATGAACGCTTACAAAAGCGTCAGCACGCAGGGCTTGGCTCATCTGAACACGACGTGCTAACGTGGGCTTTTGATCGTCTCGGGTGCGAGTCATCTCTACCCGTGCTCCTTTAGCAACAAGAGCATCCCGGACATAAAGTGCAGTGTGCAGATTCAAATCCTTTTCCATGGTGTTATATGTAGTGCCGAGCATGCCCGGATCACTGCCGCCATGACCAGGATCGATGACGATCAGCTTTCCTCGTAGTCCGCCTTTATGCTGGACGGTGCTTATGCTGCTTGTACTGCTTGGTGTGCTTCCGCTTCGGATATATTGCTCTGCCACCCAACCAGTTTCACCGCTGGCTGTGCGAATTCGAGCCCAGCCGTTCTGATGAAGAAGGAGAGTGACTGTATCCTTGGCTTTTAAAGAACCGAGCACCTTATATTGTGTTCCTGGGCCACTTCGGATGCGTAGAGAATCAGCCGTGACTGTAGCCTTTGAAGTTCTACTAGAAGCATTGGCTGATGTTGACGAGGCAGTATTGGTTTTAGTAGCAATAGACGTTCCAGAAGCGCTGGATTGCAGGGAGTTGCTGTTCACCTTTTTTAGGTAATAACCCGCTACCCAGCCAGAGGTGCTCCCCGCCTTAACCTTTAACCATCCGTGCTGCTCATCAGTCACAGTAACCCGAGCCCCATTCTTAATTGATCCTACAACAGTTGCATTCTTAGCCGGTTCATCGCGTACATTTAAAGAACTCGCATATACCTGTGCGGTATAACTTCCTGCTGCTGTCTTTGCTTCAGCAGACTGTGGCGCTGCTATACCCAAAAGGCAAGCTGTGAGCAGGGTGACACCTATCATTTTGTTCATAGTATCCTCGCTTTTTGAGAGTAGTCGTAATTCCTTACCCAATTTACGAGGTTTAGAATAATATTTTTTGAGAATAAGGCCTCTTTTCTGGTGGTCTAAAGACTTGTATAATTATTACATATCGGGAAAGAGGATGAAGGAGCATTGCCGTGACTAAACCAAAGCTATTCATTGGATCTTCCAGGGAGTCTATACGTTATGCAAGAGCGATTCATGAGCAGCTGAAGAGGGATGCTGAAGTGCATCCTTGGTATGCCAACGCTTTTCGTGCGAATGAATACACCATGGAGGCGTTGGAGAGAAATTTGGATGAGAGCGATTTTGCCGTATTTGTGTTCTCGCCAGATGATGTCGCCAAAATACGTGGTAAATATTATTATGTGACCCGCGATAATACGGGGTTTGAAATGGGTTTGTTTTGGGCTAGATTGCGGCGCAGCCGTGTTTTTTGTCTAGTACCTGATCAGGTAACTGCGCGTGATGATCTGATCCCTGGAGAAAATGTAGAAGAATATCATCTGCTATCTGATTTAGCAGGAATTACATCGTTAGAGTATGAAGTGCATCACGATAATCCTACGGCTGCTGTGGATGTGAGCTGTGGTAAGATTATTGATAGTATTCAAGAGCGTGGAAGATTCCGTGACCCGCTTAAAGATTTAGAGCAGCTAAAGATGGATTTAAGGCGCAAGGAAAGTATCCTTCATTTTTTTTGGCAATATAATAGTAATGTGACCATCTCCGAGAATGGAGAGAAGTATCACGCACTTAGTGAGGCGATACGCAATTCCTTTTTACCTCCGAAGCATTGTCGTGTAATCGGTGCAGCCATCTGGCAGGCACAAGCGAAGGAACAACTAGTTCAGGTGGGGGGGAATGTCGGACGCGGTCACTCCTATCCCTTGTCTGTAACGAAAGGGAATGAGAAGCAGCCTAGTGTGGTAGATGCATTTTTATCGAGTAAATGGACTTTTTTTCAACGCACGGAAGTTGCAGAGGTATATATCCTATGCTATCCTCTAGGTAAGAAGTATGTTCTTTCCGTTCATTTCTCAGGAAGTGATGGATTATCTGCAGATGATCTTAAGGCGGTAGTTGGGAATAATCAGGATTTATTCCGTACCATCAATCATTTAGTAGGAGAGGATTCAGCATGAAGAGAATAAAAGGTATTAACAGCTTATCTGATGCTGTTCTCCGATCTGCGAGTGGTGGGAGCAGGAGTGCAGGCGGCGATGACAAAAGCACCAAAAGAAAAGCAGGCTCGAGTCATTCTGCTCAGCAGCCAGCTTCAGCTCAGATTTATACTGCACCTTCTTTGGACGGCGGAGACGACGAGTATAAGAAGCTTATCAGCGGAAAAGTAGATAATAATAAACCATCCTTTGCGTGATTTTTTTATAAAAAGGGGGCCTCAGCCATTGGCTTGAGGGCCCCTTTTTGGTATTCCATTCTAACGGTTGTTCTTCTTGGCGATCTCACGCCGTACGACAGGTGCAACCTCTGTTGCCAAAAGCTCAATGGCTTTGGCTACCTTAGCGTAAGGAAGGCCGCCGATATCGAGCTGAGTCATAAAGCGGCTATGACCGAACAGCTCATGCTGATAGAGAATTTTTTCGATAATTTGCTGCGGGCTGCCCACAGCCATCGTGTTATCAGCAGATACATATTGCCCAAAGTCATCACGAGACACCTTGTACTCTTGACCCGGTTTTGGACGGATAGAGTTACGGTAACTATAGTAGTAAGGGTAATATTCGTCCAACGCCTGCTGTGAGGTTTCAGCAATGTAGCCGTGGCTAGTGATCGCAATCTTTAGATCCTCAGGTGCATGTCCTGCTTGAATTCCGGCACGCCGATAGGTTGCGGCAAGCTCTTGAAAAGGCTCTGGACTGCCGCTTAGGATGGCGATAGCCATTCCGGTCCCGAGCATCCCGGCCTTCTCCGCGCTTTCTGGAGAACCGCCTACACCAATCCAGAGTGGAAGATTCTCCTGTAATGGACGTGGAGCAATCTCCGAATCCTTCAGCGATGAACGGAAGGAGCCCTCCCAGTTCATAACTTCATGTTTGTTAAGCTCCAAGAGTAAATTGATATTCTCGGAGAATAGACGGTGATAATCTTCAAGCTCATACCCGAAGAGCGGAAAAGACTCCACAAACGCACCACGCCCCGCAATAATCTCTGCACGTCCATTCGACAGCAAATCAAGTGTGGCGAAATCCTCGAACACCCGTACAGGATCAATGGTGCTTAATACGGTTGTTGCGCTCGTTAGTTTAATTCTGTTAGTAACCTGAGAAATGGCAGCCAGTACGACTGGCACCGAAGAAATTACAAAATCAAGACGATGATGCTCACCTACACCAAATACATCAAGTCCCGCCTCATCTGCCAGCTTAGCTGCAGCTACAACTTCGTCGAGACGTTGTTTTGGACTGATCTTCTTCCCTGTATGACAATCCGCTACGATGTCTCCTAAGGTATAGATACCAAATTCAAAATCGGATGCTGGTGCTGCGGTTGCTTCGTTACTCATGCTCACAAACCCCTTGTTATTCATATATTTGCTAAAGCCTGTCCGTGTATGGAGGAATGTGATTATTATAACACAATGACTTACAAAATGTAAGTTTGTGAGTAAATGTTTTGATTTATTCTGTTGTTTTTGACAAAATGGAATAATAATCCATAAGGGTTATATCCTGCTCGTCTGATGTTATTATATTTGATTTTAAGAATCTATCCAAATGAGGCAGTTACTTATATGAGGAGGAGTTTGGTGCCTGGGACATGACATGTATGTAGCCCAGACCGATGGGAAATTGGTTGCTATTGATCTAAACGGTATGATAATTGTGCAGATTAAAGGGACGTTAACTGCTTTCAAGGAGCCTCAGGCTCTAAAAATGAAATAATCGAATCTACAACGGCTCTCCGATAAACATCCGGCAGAGTCGTTTTTTAGTGGAATGATTCCACAATCCCCGTGCGAAAAATACAAATCTATTTTATGATAATAAGGTTATATGATGAGTAGACTGTAAGTTAACGAAATTACATAGAAGGACCGAGGGATATTATGGAACAGCAAGCGGTTTGGGCGATAGGCATTTTTCTGCTGATTTATGGACTTATTATTTCCGAAAAGATTCACCGTACCATTCTGGCGATGTTAGGAGCTATCGTCATGATAGCGATGGGCATTGTGGATCAGGAGACGGCACTGCAGCACATCGATTTTAATACTATAGGACTGCTTGTAGGGATGATGATGATTGTAGGGATTACCGCAGAGACGGGGCTCTTTAAATACGCAGCTGTGAAATCAGCTAAGTTGGCGAAGGGGAAGCCGAAAAGAATACTGATTGCTTTGTTTGTGATTACCGCAGTGGCTTCAGCCTTTTTGGATAATGTGACGACAGTGCTGCTTATGGTGCCAGTCACCTTCAGTATTACAAGACAACTGCGCATACATCCGCTGCCTTTTTTAATGTCACAAATTATCGCATCTAATGTAGGCGGAACGGCAACCTTGATCGGAGACCCGCCTAATATCATGATTGGCAGTGCTGTTAAGGAGCTGACCTTCATGGCTTTTATTAGCAATCTGACACCTGTGATTATCATCATTGTTTTGGCGTATATCCCGCTGCTGTTATTGATGTTCGGTAAACAAATTAAAACTACACCTGAATTGCAGCAGAGCATCATGGATATGGATGAGAAGGTTATGATTACGGATCATAAGCTGCTGCGAAAATGTCTGATCGTATTGGCAATTACGATTGCCGGGTTCTTTTTACATCAGGCGTTACATTTGGAGTCCGCTACAGTTGCACTGGCCGGTGCATTTTTACTGCTGCTGCTGACCGGAGGGGAACAAATGCTGGAAAAAGCTTTTCACAGCGTGGAGTGGATTACGATCTTCTTTTTTATCGGACTGTTCGTGTTGGTGTCAGGGCTTGTAGAGACAGGTGTGATTGCAGAGCTGGCAGCAAAAGCGATTGAAATAACGAATGGTGATGTGCTGATGAGCTCAATGATGATTTTATGGGTCAGCGCCATTACCTCAGCATTTCTGGATAACATTCCTTTTGTAGCAACTATGATCCCTCTGATTCAGGAGATGGGCAATATGGGGATCAGCAATTTGGAGCCGTTATGGTGGAGTTTGGCCTTAGGGGCTTGTCTGGGTGGCAATGGCACATTGATTGGTGCGAGTGCTAATTTGATCGTAGCGGGTTTGGCAGGTAAAGAGGGGTACCCGATTACGTTCATGAAGTATTTGAAGGTCGGTTTTCCTTTGATGCTGTTGTCCATTGTGATCTCCAGCGTGTATTTATATTTAAGATATCTGATGTAAGCAGCGTTATTAAGAGCCGGGGGAGCGATATGCTTGAAGTGATATTTTGAAACGGCAGGTAGAAGTTGTGGAGGAAGTAGAAGGAGTAGTGGAAGTAGAGGAAGTAGAGGAAGTAGAGGAAGTAGAGGAAGTAGAGGAAGTAGAGGAAGTAGTGGAAGAAGTGGAAGAAGTGGAAGAAGATGCAGGAGTATAAGTAACAAGTGGAGGCAAAATGCAGATGTTGAAGCGGTGAACATATGTTGAAGTGACGGTGGGAGCATATAAGTGTATTTTGTACAGTTATAACTCATCGAATAAATTGTCCCCAAAAAATAGCTGTATTCAGTACACTTATTTTCATGATTTCCTCAGCTAAAGGTGATTTTTCTGGATTTTAATTGTATAGAATACAGTTATATTCAGGACACCCCCTTTTTTATACGAAATAAGTGTACAGAATGCAACTAAATCAAAGATTTGATCTAGATTCGGCGATATAAAATATACGGGGGGATCCGGAGGAGTTATTCCGAGGTTTACCCAAAGTCGACTTAACCCTACGCAATGCAGATAAACAAGCAGGCAGTGTTTCTCCAATATCTGGAGGCTCACTGCCTGCTTGTTTTTTACATTAGAAAGGGCTGTTTAAGGAGTATGGCTTCCAAAATACTGGTAAGTTCCTTTGGGATATTGATTCCACTCGCCCTCAAGTGAATACTGCTGTGATCCAGTGTATATACCAGATTTACGGACAATAGTTCCACCTGTGGAGAGGAATTGCTGAGTAGAGGTAGGGTCACCGAGAACATCCACGATTTGGCCGTTTTTCTTCAGTACTAATGCTGTAATATTATATGTTTTTGGATTATATAGACTCAGCTCATCATTGTAATAGGAGATATTCATTAAATCAAATGCGTCCCCAAAAGTAGAATCTATAAACATATACGGCATTGCTACAGGTACAGGAAATAATGGCCGGGAATAAACCTGTTTGGTTTGGGTGGCTTTCATAAATTGGTGGACTTCAAGGGTGTAACCTTCTGCTTTTCCTGCGGGATTACCATTTCCTTTATAGTACAGCTCAACTGCGATTCTGCCGTCACCGCCGTCCAGATACTCTGAGAAGAATAGCTCGGAGGTACCCTGTGAAGCCACACTTATAGATAATACAACCGCTTTGCCATCAGAACCTACTATCCATACCGTTCCTGGACTTGTAGGACCATTCCATATAGCTCCATTCAGAGTTACAGGTCCGCTCAATGAACCTGTGCTGCTTTCTGTATACACTTTAAATTGACTCTGATTAGGAATCAGCTTGGAAATATCGAAGGAAATATTGGATACACCTTGCTTGGTGGTTATTGGCACAAAGCCGTTGTTTACAAGCTGGGCTGTAATCAAGGTGAAAGTTGAGGTAGCTGAACCTCCTTTATCATCCGTTGCTGTGAGGGTCACTAAACCACTCGCTGAACTATTAGCTGCCGGAGTTATCGTCAGAGTGTTGCCATTAAGGCTAAGTGTACCAGCATTTACGTTATCTATAGAAGCTGAATAAGTAAGCATGTCATTGTCTGGATCTTGAAAAAGCTGGGCCAGATCAAATGTACGTGGTGCCGTGATACCTGGTGTTAAGAGTTGAGTAGTGATTCCAGATATTGCAATTGGTGGCTGATTAGACGTTACAGTGAATGCAAAAGTAGCAGTGTTAACGCCACCTTGGCCGTCCATTGCTGTTATTGTAATCATGGCTGTACCTGAATCGACCGGCACAAGGTTGAGATGATTCCCATTTACAGATACAGTGGCAACGCTAGCGTCAGAGGATGCAGCTGCGAATGTAAGCGGGTCGCCGTCCGGATCAATGAACACATTACTGATGTCGACGTTTTGGACACCACTTGTGATCAGAGCAGACATTGGATCAATATTATTTTGCACGACTGGTGCATGGTTCACCGGAGTCGGCGCCGGAGTAGGGCTAGGAGTCACTGCGGGAGTAGGCTCAGGAGTCGCGACCGGAGTAGGCTCCGGAGTCGCTACTGGAGTAGGAGTAGGACTAGGAGTCGCGACCGGAGTAGGACTAGGAGTCACTACGGGAGTAGGCTCAGGAGTCAGCGCCGGAGTAGGCTCAGGAGTCGTCACCGGAGTAGGACTAGGAATCGTCACCGGAGTAGGACTAGGAGTCGTCACCGGAGTAGGACTAGGAGTCGTCACCGGAGTAGGACTAGGAGTCGTCACCGGAGTAGGACTAGGAGTCGCTACTGGAGTAGGACTAGGAGTCGTCACTGGAGTAGGCTCCGGAGTCGCGACCGGAGTAGGCTCAGGAGTCGTCACCGGAGTAGGACTAGGAGTCGCTACGGGAGTAGGCTCCGGAGTCGGCGCCGGAGTAGGACCAGGAGTCGCTACGGGAGTAGGGCTCGGAGTCGTCACCGGAGTAGGGCTCGGAGTCGCGACCGGAGTAGGACTAGGAGTCGTCACCGGAGTAGGACTAGGAGTCGCTACGGGAGTAGGCTCAGGAGTCGTCACCGGAGTAGGCTCAGGAGTCGCGACCGGAGTAGGACTAGGAGTCGCCACTGGAGTAGGACTAGGAGTCGCTATCGGAGTAGGCTCAGGAGTCGGATCGCTCACGGCGTTAGCAGACGTGGACGAAGTATATGCAGGAGCAACGGCTCCAGATGCATTTTGAACCGTTTGGATATTATTTTGAATGGCTGTGTAATTTGTTATGAAATGTGAAGGCAGACTCATGCCAGGCAACTGCAGATTTTGAATAGACAAGGAGGGATCGATGGTGATCCTAGCGCCGCCTTCAACTATTTTTAAGGTTTGCAGGGAACCGCTGCCATGAATAGTAACTGGAGTTATAGAATCCACAATGATCTGCCCAACTTGGCCCTGAAAAGTTATACTCGAAACGCCATTTTTAATCTTCAAATCACCGGTAACATTGCCTTTAATAACAACATCATTTCCAGAAATATTGAGCAAAGAACCGGAGGGTAAGCCGGAGGTATTTAGTTGAACCCCTTTTTGTACAATTTCAAGCTCCTGCAAACCGTCCACATGACGATTCAAAGAATTGAACTTAAGGACAGCTCCTCTTAAAGCATCATGGTTGTTATCACCCATTAATTCTTTGAGTTTACCTTCAATGAGGTAAGGCGTGCCATTGATCGTTACGAAATCTCCATCTATATTGTCGATCGTTGCAGTTTGTTGTTCTTCTTTAAAAATATTCAGCAGAAAAGAAGCCATATCCTGCCGCTGAACAGTACCTTTGGGGCTGAACATATCTTCGGGAGAGTCTATAAGTTTAAGACGTAATGCGACATCGGTATACTCTTTTGCCCAATTGCTGATTGTGGATTCGTCATTAACCTTGTTGGCCTGTCCGCCTTGCGCTCCAGTTCCGCGGATGGCACGTACAAATATAACTGCAAGCTCTTCTCTAGTTACAGGTCTGGATGGATTAAAATCACCTGTAAGATCACCCTCCATAAATCCTGCCTTTTTAACAGCCTCAATAGCGGACACACTCCAACTGGAATCAGATACGTCTCTAAAGGAAGAAGTGGAGTTTACTGAGGAATCTAGCTTTAAGGTCTTCGCTAAAATGGCTGCCAGCTCTTGGCGAGTCATTGTCGCAGTGGGTCTGAATTGTCCGTTGGGATCGCCTTTAAGCAAGCCTAGACGAGCAGCCTCGAGGATTGCGGCACTTTTCGTCTGTTGTATTTCGGTTAAATCGGAGAACGGTGGAGTGATTTCAGCTGCAGATGCATAGAGAGTACCACCGAACAAGGTGTTAAGGGCAACAAGGGTTGCTCCCCATTTTAATGATATGCTTTTCAAGCAAAAGCCCCTTCCTTAGAACCAATTTGTCATAAGCTTACTTCATTATATCGACGCAAAAGTGAGGTTTTTTAATACTTTCATCCTACTAAAAGTGATTTAATTCATTGCTTTTCTAACTTATGAACTAGAAAAAACTCCACTTCTGTTCCATAAAAGGGCTTGTTTTTTGTTGACAGCTTATAAAATCGATGATATTTTAAATATTATAATTCCAATTGATTTACTTTGAATAATGATTGCCGACTGTTCCTACAGAGGTATTGCGAATGTAAAAACGCAATGCCTCTGTTTTTTTGTCCATACAGATTAAAGGAGGGGTCAAGGTGGGAGAAGCGTTGCTGTCTATTTCGAACCTAAATAAACGTTTTGAGTCTGCCGGTGGTCATGTTCAAGCACTCCATAATGTAGATCTCCATGTACAGGAGGGCGAATTTATTACAGTCATCGGCCCCAGCGGCTGTGGAAAAAGTACATTATTACGCATCGTAGCCGGTCTGGATAGCGGGTACACTGGCAGTGTCACCCTGGAAGGGGCAGAGATTGGGGGTCCTGGGATCGATAAGGGTTTTATTTTTCAGGAGCATCGCCTCTTTCCCTGGCTTACCGTTGAGAAGAATATTGCCTCTGATTTACCGCTAGGGAACAAGGAGGTTAGGCGGAAGGTCGATGAATTGATTGATCTGGTGAAGCTAAATGGATTTGAGAAATCTTATCCCCGCGAGTTGTCGGGAGGGATGGCCCAGCGGGTAGCAATAGCTTGTGCACTTCTGCGCAATCCGAAAATACTGCTGCTGGACGAACCGTTTGGTGCACTGGATGCATTCACTCGAGCCCATATGCAGACGGTATTGCTGGACATTTGGCGGGCTAACCAAACAACCATGATTTTTGTGACGCATGATATTGATGAGGCTGTGTTCTTGGGGAATCGGGTAGTGATTCTAGAGCCGCGTCCCGGGAAAATACGTAAAATTGTACCGATAGATTTACCGTATCCACGGAAAAAAACAACGACCTCCTTTCAAGAGCTGCGTTTGAAGGTGTTGAATTATTTTGAAAAGGTAGATGAGCTAGAGCTTACAGACGGAGCCGGAATATAAAATAGGTCGACCATACCCATGGAGACTTTCGAAGGTATTACTATTCGAGGGTCTCTTTCTGTTTATTTAAAGTGATCGTAAAGCTGAAAAAAGGTGGGTTCAAAGTATGACAAATCGGGCTGTAGCCATAAGAACTTCCGGACGCCCCGGAAAGGTGGCAACACTAGGACTTGGTCTTTTGCTGCCGGGCAGTGTGCTGATTCTGTGGCAGACGCTTGGGCATTATGGAATGATCTCGGAGATGCTGTTCCCTACGCCGTATACGATTGCGGAATCTTTTGTAACTTTAGCGGCTTCAGGCGATTTGTGGCCGAACTTTAGGATCAGCTTGGTCAGAGCCTTTTCTGGATTCCTGCTAGGTGGTGGACTGGGTCTGCTGTTAGGACTTCTCGTAGGCCTGTTCCGCAGATCGGAGAAGCTGTTAGATCCTTCCCTGCAAATGATCCGCATGATTCCCAGTCTGGCGGTAGTACCGCTGTTCATTTTATGGTTCGGGATCGGTGAGGAGTCGAAGGTGCTATTGATTGCTAAGGGAGCTTTTTTCCCACTTTATATTAATACGTTCATGGGAATTCGCGGCGTGGATAACAAGCTATTTGAAGTTTCCCGGGTACTTGGCTTCAGCCGGTTGAAGCAGATTGGCAGGTTAGTACTTCCAGCAGCGCTGCCGAACATTATTCTTGGAGTTCGTCTCTCTCTAGGGCTTTCTTGGCTGGGGTTAGTAGTGGCAGAGCTTATTGCATCTACCTCAGGCATTGGATACATGATGTCCGATGCGCGTCAATTCGCGGACACACCAGTGGTGTTCGTGGGAATTATTATTTTTGCCGTAGCTGGATTGTTGAGTGATTCCATTGTCCGTTACATTGAACGACGGTTGTTGAGATGGCAAGACAGTTATCGCGGATAACCTTGAACGCTCATTAAACAAAAGGGGGATGCACCATGAGCGATGGAGTAGAAGCTATTATCAAAAATACTAAAAGAGCCAGAGAAACGCTGGATAGCAGCGGCACAGCTCCTTTATCCAAGAAGACACCGAAGAAACCCGCAATACAAGTTGCATGGAAACCCTTGCTCTCTGATTGGGGAATGGGTGCAATTATCCCGGTGGTGACGTTAGTCCTTTGGCAGCTGGCAGGGAGTACGGGGCTGGTCTCAGCAACCTTTTTGCCGACTCCGCTTTCGATTGCAAGAGCTTTTACCGACTTGTTGGTTACTGGAGAGTTAACTCATCATCTGGGTGTCAGCATGGGTAGGGCGGGCATCGGATTTCTTATTGGAGGTGTGTTGGGTCTTCTATTCGGCGTACTGACTGGCTTGTTTCGCAGTGTAGAATATGTACTCGATCCTAGCGTACAAGTGCTTAGGCTTGTTCCCCATTTGGCTATAGCGCCGCTCATTATTCTCTGGTTCGGGTTTGGAGAGATATCTAAAGTTGTGATCATTATGACAGGCTCATTTTTTCCGCTCTATATTAATACGTTTATGGGCATCCGCAATGTGGACAATAAATTGTTCGAAGTAGCTCGGGTATTAGGATTCAGTCCTTATCAGAAGCTGCGCAGGCTTATACTCCCGGCGGCGCTGCCTGGAATTTTGTTAGGGCTAAGGTTGTCGCTGGCTGTAGCTTGGATTGGTTTGGTTGTAGCAGAGCTTATTGGATCACAGTCAGGTATTGGGTTTCTTATCAATGAGGCGAAGCAGAACTCTAATACGGAGGTTGTATTCGTAGGCATTATTATTTTCGCAATTGTCGGTAAGCTGATCGATTCCTTGTTCCGGATTATTGAACGAAAGTTCCTGTTCTGGCGCGATAGTTACGAAGGCTAAACAAACTGAGGAGGTCTTGAACATATGAGTGGATCGGTGAAAAAAGGATCGGTGAATTTGGTGGCAGACGTGCTCGTTATCGGAGGAGGTCCGGCAGGAACGTGGGCAGCCCTTACTGCATCGGCGAAGGGGGCCAAAGTAATCCTTGCAGATAAAGGGTACTGCGGTTCAAGTGGGGCAACGGCACCGTCGGGAACGGGGGTCTGGTATGTGAAACCGGATGAGAAGCTCCGGAAAGAGGCAAAAGCAAGTCGTTATGCGCTTGGCGGTCAGCTGGCTGAATCTCGCTGGATGGACCGGGTGCTGGATCAAACCTATGCCAATATGAACAAGCTGGGTGTTTCCGGTTATCCATTCCCTGTAGATGAGCAGGGCAATCAATTCCGAAGAAGTCTGCAAGGACCGGAATATATGAAATTAATGCGTAGGCTGGTGAAAAAGGCAGGCGTTAAAATTCTAGATCACAGCCCAGCTTTGGAACTCCTGGCGGATGAGCATGGCGTAGCTGGAGCGGCTGGAGTTCATACTCAGAGTGGAGAAACCTGGACTGTTCAGGCAGGAGCAGTCGTCATTGCTACCGGAGGCTGCGCCTTCCTAAGCAAGGCACTTGGCTGCAACGTGTTGACCGGAGATGGCTATCTCTTCGCTGCTGAGGCTGGGGCGAATCTGTCCGGCATGGAATTCTCCAATGCCTATGCGATCTGCCCTACGTTCTCTTCGGTGACCAAGACGGCGTATTACAGCTATGCCAGCTTTTATTATGAGGATGGAAGCATTGTGGAGGGAGCCGGTTCCAAGAAAGGCCGTTCTGTAATTGCCCGGAATCTGTTGGCAGGTAATCAGGTGTACGCCAAGCTGGATGGGGCACCAGAGGATTTAAGACCGCTGCTGCGGGTGGCGCAGACGAACTTTTTCCTTCCTTTTGACCGCCAGGGAATTGATCCGTTCAAGGATGCGTTTCCGGTTACTTTGCGGCTCGAAGGCACGGTTCGGGGGACGGGTGGCATCCATATTACAGATGAAAGCTGCGGCACAGGTGTTCCCGGACTTTACGCGGCAGGAGATGCTGCTACCCGCGAGCTGATTTGCGGAGGTTTTACTGGCGGAGGCAGCCATAATGCGGCGTGGGCGATGTCTTCAGGTTCTTTTGCTGGTGAAGGAGCTGCTGTCTATGCACAGAGTCTGGGGTCGCACGCTGCGCAGCGTAGTCCAGTCGGCTTATCATCATCACCACTGGTGCATCAGGAAGTGAAGCCGGGAGTGGCGGCCCAAACGGCAGAGTATGTGTCTGCTGTACAGGCTGAGGTGAAGCCGTATGACATCAATTTGTTCCGGACAGAACAAGGGCTGACTTCTGCACTAGATCGTCTCGATGGGTTGTGGAAAGAGCAACGAAGCCGCGAAATTCAACGCACGCCAGAAGGGGTCAAGGCACGTGAAGCCGAAGCCATGACCGCAACAGCCCGCTGGATGTACAATTCTGCACTTGCTCGTACAGAGACGAGAGGCATGCATAAGCGTGAGGATTTCAAGGCTACAGATCATGGCCAGCATCATCGTTTGATCAGCGGCGGATTAGATCAGGTATGGGTGAAGACGGAAGCCGTGGCTAAGGAGGGTGTTCTATCGTGATTGAGGTGATCAGCGCTGCCAGATGTGTAGAGTGCAACCAATGTGTATCTGTCTGCCCGACTAATGTTTTCGAACGGGTAGAGGATGGCATTCCTGTTATTGCCCGGCAGAGCGATTGCCAGACTTGCTTTATGTGTGAGCTGTATTGTCCTGTCGATGCTCTCTACGTTGCACCAGACTCTGAGAATATTATTGGTGTGACAGAAGCGGAACTTCAGGAGCAGGGACTACTTGGCGGTTATCGTGAAAAAGTAGGCTGGGGTAAGGGCAGGCAGCCGGTAGCAAGCCATGACTTTATGTATAAATTGGCGTCGAGGGCAGGGTTCTGAGCTTGATTAAGATTTAAATAAATAGCATAAACCTAGGGGGAGAAACAATGAAACAAGCGTACAGAGAGATTCAAGGGAAACGTTCAAGGAAGATTCGTTTTGCACTTTTAACTACAATTATGATGGCCATGCTGGTGCTTCAGGCTTGCGGAAATAATACGGGCGGCAATGGAGCATCTGCCTCCGGGGGATCAAATACGGAGAAGGCGGGAGAAGAGGCCACGAGCGATGTTCCAGCGGTATTGAACTTTGGGTTTATCGGTTCCAACAAACTGAATGTGCCTGGCGGCGCAGAGGGTTGGGGCTTTTATAAAGGGATTATTCAAGAAGAGTTGAAGAAATACGGCATTACTGAAGTGAAGCTTACTGGCTTTCCAAACGGTCCGGATCAGACAGAATCCTTGATTAGTGGTCGGCTGGATATCGGCAGCCTTGGAGATACACCTGCTATTATTGCCTACGCTTCTGGAGCCAAGACCCGTCTGATTTCACAATCTTCCGCGAACACGATCGGTTATTTGATCGGCAAGAAGGATGGGCCCAAGACGGTGAAAGATTTGCAAGGTAAGACTATCGCAATTCAAAAGGGCTCCTTCATGCACCGCTATGTTGTTGGATTACTACAGGAAGAAGGAGTAACCGACTACAAACTCGTGCATATGCTCATTCCTGATGCTACCGCAGCTTTAGCCCGTGGAGATGTAGATGCTACAACAAATCTAGGCGTTCCTGCGCTGAAGCTGATTGACCAAGGCTACACTCACTTAGATGATGCCTCGAAGCACCCGAATCTGCTTGGTTCTAGCGCAACAGTTGTGTCTGAGGATTATCTGGCGAAATTCCCTGATTTTCCGAAGGCATGGAACGAAGCTAGAGAGAAGGCCTTGGCAGACTTGAAGCAGCATGAGGATGAGTATTATCAATTTCTGGCTGAAATCGGAGATACAACGCCTGAGCTGGCGAAGCAAGTGAATCCGATTAGTGATATCAAGGATACTGCGTTCACTGATGAAGGAATAAAGCTGCTGGAAGGTACCAAAAACTTCCTCGTCGAAGAGAAGTTAGCGAAAAAAGACTTCAATATTAGCGATTGGCAGTTGAAATAAAGTTGCTTAAAGGCTGCTTTAATTGAACTTAAGATTCTTCTATAAAGGTAATTGAGTGACTGCGGTGAATGTTTGGATTTTCGGCCGCCACTCCGCCACTCCTCCCTTTAGTGATTTTTAAGTTCAACTAACTCAGCTAATGGTGTAGGAGGAAAAAAGATGTCGCAGCTTAAGAAGGAAATGACAGTGGATGTCCTCGTGCTTGGCGGAGGTCCTGCTGGGGCGTGGTCGGCATGGAGTGCAGCCTCGCAAGGTGCAAAGGTAGTCCTGGCGGATAAGGGCTACTTGGGCACAAGTGGCGCAACTGCACCGGGTGGAACAACGTTGCTCGTTATCCCTCCCATTGCCGAGCTGCGGGAGCAGGCAGTGCAGGCCAGACTTAAGGCCGGCGGATATTTATCGGAGAATGCCTGGATTCACCGGGTGCTGGATCAGGTAGAGCAGAACCTGGCTCAAGTGGAGCAGTGGGGGTATCCGTTTCCGAAGGATGAAGAAGGAAACTCACTGCGTACCCATCTCCATGGACCAGAATATATGCGGATTATGCGAAAAGTTGTGCGCAAAGCAGGGGTCACAATTCTTGATCAGTCACCAGCGCTGGAACTTCTTCACGATGAACACGGTGTCGGTGGAGCGCGTGGGATCAACCGCCTGACAGGAGAGTCCTGGGAAGTGAAGGCTAATGCCGTTGTGATGGCTACCGGAGGTTGTGCTTTTCTCAGCAAAGGCCTTGGTTGCAACGTGCTGACAGGGGAAGGATTGTTGATGTCCGCAGAGGTGGGAGCTGATCTTTCGGGCATGGAATTCAGCCGCCAATATGCGCCAAGCTTTGCGGACGGAACCGTAACACGTGGCCGCATGCTGGCTTGGGCCACCCTTTATGATGCGGACGGTCATCCGTTGCATAGAGGGGATCGGACCTTTGGCAGCATTCCTGAGCTGATGCTGAAGGGTCCGGTTTACGCTTCGCTGGATCTGGCGGACACCGCGGAGAAACAGGATTTTCTTCGCAAAGCGCATCCGATTTTCTTTATGCCGCTGGAGCGGGCGGGAATTGATGCGTTTAAGCAGAAATTCCCGCTCACCCTGCGCTATGAGGGCACGATGCGCGGCACTGGGGGTCTGCGCTTGAGCGGCACGGATTGCCAGACGACCGTGCCCGGACTCTATGCGGCCGGAGATGCCGCATCTCGCGAGAAAGTGACCGGCGCCATCTCCGGCGGCGGGGCTTATAACGCTTCCTGGGCCATGTGCAGCGGAAGCTGGGCTGGGCAGGGAGCCGCGCAGCATGCGCTGTCCTGCCGAGGACAGGCGAACAGCCGCAAGCTGACCGCAGCGGGACGCTACGGGCTGGAGGCTGGCGCCGATGCCTCGGAAACGCTGGAGGTGAAGCCGCTAATCGCGGCAATCCAGCGTGAAATCTTGCCGCTGCAGATCAATTATTTCCGCAGCGAGCCGGGCATTTCTTCAGCCTTGAAGCGGCTGAATGCCTTGATGCCCTATTTGAACGGGCAGGCTCCTGCCAGCGTTCAGGGCATCGTGCAATCGCGTGAAGCCGCGGCTATGCTCGCGGTCGGCAGGTGGATGTACACCGCGGCACTCGCCCGGAAAGAGACCCGCGGACTGCAAAAGCTAGCGGAATATCCGGAGCTTGATCCGCGCCAGACTCACCGGCTAATCTTATCCGGTATTCAACATATAAGCATCAGTACAGAGGCTGTGCCCCATGCTCATGAACTGAATGCGCTGAAGGAGGGGCAAGCGATATGATCGAATTAATCAGCTTGGAGCGTTGTGTTGGTTGTAAGCTGTGTACGAAAGTATGTCCGACGAACGTATTCGAAATGCAGGGGAAGATTCCGGTCATTGCCCGTCAGGAAGATTGCCAGACCTGTTTCATGTGTGAAGCTTATTGTCCTGTAGATGCTTTATACGTGGCACCACAGGCGGATCAGCTGATCGGTGTAAATGAGGAGGCGTTAATCCAGTCAGGCGCGTTGGGAAGCTGGCGTGCTGAAATCGGCTGGGGACCAGGTGCGAATGGCTCGATGGCGGAGAGGGATACGACTCCTTATTTTGAAGTGTTTACCGAGCAGTACCGTACATGAATAAGCAGAGGCTTAAACCCAAAAAATCCGCCCGAAAGCTAGGCGGATTTTTCATATATTAGAAACTTACAGCAGGGCTTCGATAGCTGGTTCAATATCCAGCGGGTCCACCGTAGATTCGAATCTAGTGACAACATTGCCTTCGCGATCAATCAGGAATTTAGTGAAGTTCCACTTGATTTCGTCATTGTTCAGAGCCTCTGGATCTTTGTCTTCAAGCATGCTTTGCAGCAGCTTTCCTGAAGAATGGTTGATATCGAACCCTTCAAATCCAGCCTGTTCTGTTAGGTAGGTGAAAAGAGGGTGTTTAGCTTCGCCTTTTACGTCAACCTTTTCAAAGAGTGGGAAGGTTACCCCGTAATTAATTTGGCAAAATACATTAACCTCTTCATTGCTGCCGGGTTCTTGCTCTCCAAATTGATTGGAAGGAAAGCCGAGAATTTGGAGGCCACGTTCCTCGTACCGCTCATAAAGCTTTTGCAGATCTGAATATTGGTGGGTAAATCCGCACTTACTTGCTGTGTTCACTATCAGTAGTACTTTACCTTTGTATTGCTCTAGCTCGATATCTTTTCCCCGAATACTGCGTGCTGAATATTGATAAATGCTCATGGCTGCTACATCCCTTCAGTTAAGTTATCTATGCTTTTTGAAAAAGAACAGGAAATATTTATAATAATTAAATTGTAAACAATTCAATTATCGCTGTCAAACAATACAGCTTGAAGGAATTGGAACCGTAATTGCCAGGTTGGAATAGGATAGATAATGGGTATGGATCAGTCAAAAAAATTTATTGCGTTAAAGCTACTCTGCGTTCCATTATTATCTTGCATCGGGAACGTTTTTTGATTAAGATAGCAGAAACCAGCGCAAAAGCCGCGCTGACATAGATAAGGACTATGACGAAGAGAGTAAGCATTATAGCGGATCTTAACAGGGAAGGCGTGCCGGAGACTGAGAGCACCCTCATGAGACGATTAATGCCGAAGTTCACTTCCGAGTCGGCCCCTGAAGTAGTTTGTCACAGGTTGTGGCAGGTATGAGTAGGGAGGCCCGCGCCCCGCGTTACCGGGTGAAAGACAGAATTAATTCTTAGTCAGGGGAACATGAGATTCTATTCCTTTGTGCTAGTATTCGGGTTAATTCTAAATAAGGGTGGTACCACGGCTCCTCGTCCCTTGCGACGGGGGGCCTTTTTGCGTTCCAAATTATAACAAAAAGAGGGAGTGGAAGGGTAATGAGTAACGTGGAATTGGATGTTCTTAGAGGTCGTCTGGATGAAATTAATGGGCAATTGCTGGAGCTGATCTCCGAGCGGGCTAAGATTGTTCAGGAGATTGGAGTAGTTAAAGAAAAACAAGGTGTCCCTAAATTTGATCCGGAACGGGAAAAACAGATGCTGGATAAGCTCGTAGCGAGCAACAAAGGCCCTTTCACTAACGGGACGATCCGTAGCCTCTTCAAACAAATTTTCTCAGCTTCTCTGGACTTACAAACAGATGATCATAAAAAAACTTTACTGGTAGCCCGCAAGAGCCACAAAGAGGATACAGTGATTGTTCTGCCGGGAGATGTAACGGTTGGCGGTGCTTCTTCACTGATGGTAGCCGGTCCTTGCTCCGTGGAAAGTGAACTGCAGACTCGCACCGTAGCTGCTGCCCTGCAAAAAGCCGGAGTACGTGTAATGCGTGGCGGTGCCTTCAAGCCTCGGACTTCACCTTATGATTTCCAAGGGCTGGGAATGGACGGTTTAAGAATATTACGAGAAGCAGCAAATGAATATGGACTGCTGACCATCAGCGAAATTGTAGATCCAAGACATATTGAAGAGTCGCTTGATTATGTGGATATCATCCAGATCGGTGCACGTAATATGCATAATTTCGAGCTGCTAAAAGCGGTCGGAGAAGTCGACAAGCCGGTGCTGCTGAAACGTGGATTGGCTGCCACACTCGATGAATTCATCCATGCAGCGGAATACATCATGTCTCGTGGAAACACACAGATCATGCTGATTGAACGTGGAATTCGCACCTATGAAAAAGCGACCCGCAACACGCTTGATATCTCAGCAGTGCCAATTCTCAAACAGGAATGCCATTTGCCAGTATTGGTTGATGTAACTCACTCGACAGGCCGCAAAGACATCCTTATTCCATGTGCGAAAGCCGCACTCGCAGCTGGAGCTGACGGCATTATGGTGGAAGTGCATCCTGATCCTGCAACCGCATTGTCTGATGCCGCTCAGCAGCTGAACATTGATGAATTCAACACCTTCTTTAATGAAGTGAAAGCTTCCGGATTGTACCGGTAATCTAGAAATATAGAATTTGCATGATATTTTAAGGATTCGCTAGAAAATGAGGTGTATAAGCGCTTACAAGTCTAACTAATCTTTTTGTGAAGGTTAAGGTGGGTCGAGTACAATAAGCAACATTAGCGTTGCACCGGCCCCGGGTCTTTTCTGACAAAAGATCCACACATTTTAATAGTCACAGGAGGAAAATAGATTTTGAAGCAGCTTACCTTAAATAATGGGTGGTTTTCTAACACTCGAACCGATATTTTATCGGGGATGACCGTAGCCGTTGCGCTGATTCCTGAAGCGATCGCTTTTTCGATCCTGGCGGGAGTAAGTCCGATGGTTGGTTTATATGCCTCTTTTTGTATTGCGATTGTAACGGCACTTGCCGGGGGCAGACCCGGAATGATCTCGGCGGCTACGGGAGCTATGGCTCTGTTAGTCGGAAGTCTCGTACTAGAACACGGAATAGAGTATCTGTTCGCGGCAACTGTACTGGCTGGTGTGTTTCAGATATTGATGGGGATGCTAAAGCTGGGGCGGTTTATCACGTTTTTGCCACAGCCGGTCATGACAGGGTTTGTCAACGCGCTGGCGATACTGATTTTTATGGCACAGCTTACCCATTTTAAAGGACAAGGCTGGGTGATGTACGGACTGGTAGCTCTGACCTTGCTTATTATCTACATGGTTCCTCGGTTTACCAAAGCCGTACCTTCAGCACTTGTAGCGATCGTTATCGTTTCTGTTCTTAGCATCGCTCTTCATCTGGACGTAAGAACCGTAGGCGATATGGGGAATATTACAGCAACTTTGCCACTATTCCATCTCCCGCAAATCCCGTTCACGCTGGATACTCTGCTTATTATTTTGCCATATTCACTTTCACTGGCCGTAGTTGGGCTATTGGAATCCCTGATGACTGCCACCTTAATAGACGATATTACGGGCACAGGTAGTGATAAGAACAGAGAGGCGAAGGGACAGGGGCTTGCGAATGTAGTCACTGGTTTTTTCGGAGGGATGGCAGGCTGTGCGATGATTGGCCAATCGATGGTTAACATGAAGTCAGGAGGACGCACGCGTCTGTCCACGTTTGTGTCAGGAATCTTTTTATTATTCCTAATTATCGTACTTGGCGATGTGGTGAAGCAGATCCCGATGGGCGCGCTCGTCGGCGTAATGATAATGGTCTGTATCAGCACCTTTGAATGGAGCTCACTCAAAACTTTAACCCGTGTTCCGCTAAGCGATGCGCTGGTTATGATTGTGACGGTGGTCACCGTGGTGGTTACAGACAACCTTTCTATTGGGGTTTTGTTTGGGGTTCTGCTAAGTGCTTTAACGTTTGCTTGGAAAATAGCTTCGATCCGCCTAACTGTTCAGGAAGCAACCTCTTCCAAGACATATGCGGTTTCCGGCCAGCTGTTCTTCGGCACGACAAGCCACTTCATTCATGAATTCGCATACGAAAGCGATCCGGATCATATTATTATCGATTTTTTACACTCCCATGTGTGGGACCAATCCGCTGTCCATGCCATAGCGAAGACGATGAGCAAATACGCCGAGCATGGCAAAAAAGTCACCATTACAGGACTTAATGACCAGAGCTCACAGCTGGTTCAGCGGGTGGGATTATCATTACAGTAGGACATACAAAAAAATAACGGATACCCTCAAAAAAGATTGCGCTATGTGCGTGATCTTTTTTTTATAGCAGATATTAACTGAAAGAAAAGGCCAGCAAGGTTTTACTTTGGATTTAAAATAATATAAAGTATAAAGTGGATAATGTTTATCCGCTTTATACGCGGACGGTATTATCTACAGTTTGAATCAAGCTATTTACGTAAATCGAGGTGCTGTACATGCATATGAAAACAGGGGTAGAACAGTCGGTATATGCACTGGTTCTACTCAACATGCTGCCGGATAAGGCGGTGTTGTCTGGGGAAGCGATTAGCCAGCAGCTCGGAGCATCGGCGACCTATTTTCAGAAACTGTTAAGAAAGCTGGTAACCGCAGACATCATCACGTCTGTTCCTGGCATTAAAGGCGGTTTTAAATTAAAGAAAAGCCCTGAAGATATTCGTGTATATGACGTTTACCTCGCGGTGGAAGGCCAGCAGTCGCTGTATTCATCGAATGGGATTCTGGTAGACATGTTGGATTTAGAAAAAGAAGACAGCTGCTGCCTGTTATCGAATCTGATGGAAGAAGCTGAATCCTCTTGGAAAGCTGTATTAAAGCGAGAGACTATTGCTTCGTTGTCGGAGGAAATGCGTGCTGAACGCTTTAAAGATAAGATTGCAGTCTTAGAGGAATGGGTCAGCAATAAAATGGTCATCTAACCAAAGAAGGGATGTATTCGCATGAGATTAAGCGTATTGGATCAGGCACCCGTGACAAGCGGTAACACAGCGGAAGGTGCCCTGAATAAAGCAGAAGAACTGGCTATTTTAGCAGATGAGCTGGGATATAGCAGAATGTGGATGGCAGAGCACCATGGCGGAAATACTTTTGCTAGCTCAGCTCCGGAAGTAACGGCTGCCCGTTTAGCCGCCAAGACCAACCGTATTCGAATCGGCACCGGCGGTGTAATGATGATGCATTATTCTCCTCTTAAGCTGGCGGAAGTATTTAAAACGTTAAGTGCTTTTTCCCCGGGGAGAATTGATTTCGGTGTGGGACGAGCTCCTGGTGGCGATACAAGCGCCATGTACGCTTTATCTGAAGGCCGTGAGTTAATGCTGCATAATATGTATGACAAGCTTGGCATTACCATGCAACTGCTTAGTGATCAGATTCCGGAAGATGAGCTATATGCCAAAAATCTCGCTGCTCCAACGAAGGTGGCGCTCCCTGAAGTATGGTTGTTAGGCTCGAGCGGCAATAGTGCGCGAAAAGCTGCACAAATGGGAGTCGGATACTCCTTCGCACAATTTTTTAATGGTGCGATGAGTAATGAGATCTTGGACCATTACCGGAATAACTACCAGCCTTCTATCTTTATGGACAAACCAGAGATCAGTGTATCCTATATGGTGACCACAGCAGAAACGAAGGAAGAAGCTGAGTATGAAGCGTTACCGCAGGATATTTTTCGGTTGATGATGAGTAAGGGCCGGATTACTCAGGTGCTGACACCAGAAGAAGCTCAGAACATTTCGTTATCGGAAATTGACCGGATGTCAATCAAGGAAGGGCGCAAGATTCATTTGGTTGGTGCGGTTAAAGACATCGCCGTACGTTTGCAAGAAGAACAAGCACAATATGGATTCCAAGAAGCAATGATATGCAGCATCCCACATTCGCAGGAGAAACGGCTAGAGGTTTACCGACTACTGGCGCGTGAACTGCTAGGCTCTTGATTCTGGATAGCTAACCTTAACCCGCATTTGATGCGGGTTTTTTGTATGCTAATTTAGCTTTTGATCGGCGCATCCCCTCAAAAGACAATAAATTAACCCTACCGCCTCCTAAAAGTAACATTTGAATGCCTAACTTCATCTATGATTAATGAAAGATTTAATTTTAAAAAGAGGTAGGAAGTGATCAAGGATGTTTCCTTTACATAAATCCGTTACGCTGACAGCCTTGTTTCTAATGAATCTGCTGGCAGGTTGCCAACATCAGGTGGACCCATCCTCCCTTCAATCGGCTAACGACTACCACACCTCAAGACCGAAGCCAACGGACACCGCTGCAAATCTCATTAAGCTAGAGTGGAAGCTGGAGGATACAATCCCCGTAGTCTCTCAACTAATTGCTCCACCTACAGGCGCTACTTTGATTACAGAGAAGAAGCTGGAAGATTTCGGAGGAGTCAAAGTGAGTGTGTATACGATGGCTAGTGACGAAGACTATGTGTATGCCAGAACTTCTACTTCCAAAGGGCAATACAGTCTAGGGGCGATAGGAACTTATAATTATCGTCAACCGGAGGATATCAAGGTAGAAGTAGTGCGGCTGTTTAGCGAAAAGGTGTTGAAAATCACTGGAGGACTAGGAGCAAATAACTCGCTCAGTAACTATTATTTAATCGACGAGAGCGGTAACCCCTCGGGTTTGCTGCAAATTGATACCGGACATTCCAGAGAGCTGGATGTTGATCAGGATGGATCTTTTGAGGGTGTAGCCGCACATGGAAATCCGATGAGTGCCTACATTTACCGCTGGAATGTTGATCACGCTGAGATAACTTTCGTTAATGATGCTTTAAAGGCGGACTCCGTGGTGCTAACGGATGAAGGAATATATGAAGCTTCTAATATCGGGGACAAGCAGAGCAAAAAATTCCGGTTGACCGTAGAAGGACTGATCCCAGAGCGGTAACGCCATGACCACTGCTGTTGAAATATTTCCTGCGACCATTTACCCTAAACCTCCGTATAGACGGTTAAGCTTGAATGATTATCCATAATCTAGGAGGGGTATTGGATGAATATGCAAATGAATCCGAAATTGAAACAGCTGCGTCCGGGAAAAATAGTCAGCGGTATTGCAGCGGTGCTCATTGTATTGTTGATCGGCGCGAACTCTTTTGTATCTGTGGAATATGGGCATGTAGGTTTATACAAAACCTTTGGCAAATTAAATGACAATACATTGTCACCCGGCATTCATTTTAAAATCCCTTTTATTCAGACAGTGATTCAGGTCAATACACAGGTAACGAAGGCGGAGACCGATACTTCAGCCTCTTCAAAGGATCTTCAGCCTGTGTCCACACATGTGGCGGTGAACTATTCCGTAAATAAGGCTTCGGCCTTTAATCTGATGAACAATATCGGAGGTAATTTTGATAGTGTAATTATCAATCCGGCTATTCAAGAAATCGTTAAAGAAGTGACAGCCAAATATCCAGCAGAGGATTTGATTACGCGTCGTGATGTGGTGTCGAGTGAGATTAGTGAGCACTTAACCGCTAGGCTGGCAAAATATGACCTGATCGTCAACGATATTAACATCGTTAACTTTAAATTCTCGGAGGCGTTTAACCAGTCGATTGAAGCAAAGCAGGTTGCCCAGCAGCAGGCGCTGAAGGCGGAAAATGATCTCCGGCGGATTGAAATTGAAGCGAAGCAAAAAATCGCCCAGGCGCAAGCAGAGGCCGAATCTTTAAGACTTAAGAAGCAAGAGGTTACACCTGAGCTGGTGCAGCTGAAGCAAATTGAGGTTCAGGAGAAAGCGCTGGAAAAATGGAACGGCGTGCTGCCATCTGTAACAGGGGGAGCCACACCTTTTGTGGATGTTCAATCCCTGACTAAATAATTCATTATTGGGTTTCTGATTTATTTCACAATTTGCTTTATGCCAATAGCGGCTCGAACGCCAAGATGCCTCCTATTTACCTTATGTAATTCCGGGATTGGCTATACGGACACTCCCTAGTTTATCAACAACTGCTCCTCTGATAGGAAAGCCCTACTTCTATAGAAGTAGGGCTTTTTATACTATTAATATTGATAAAGCATCGTAGGAATTTGCCAGCCAGCGCCAACTGACCAAAAGAAGACATAATCGCCACGTTTGATTCGTCCGTCCTCGACTCCGCGTTGAAAGGCGATAAAAGGACTGCTTGTGGCTGTATAGCCGAACTCGTCGCCTACATAAATGAACTTCTCTGCGGTTAGTCCGAGTCCGATTTGGATGAGCTCGATATTTTTCAGTGAGAATTGTGAAAGACAGAATGCAGAGATATCGTCCGTAGTCAGACCGTTGCGTGAGAGAAGCTCTTTCATATCCGCTATAGCTGCGTCTACACACACAGTACCGTCAAAAGGGGTCCACCGTATCCGAATCTGCTCTGGGGTCATACCCTCTTGATAAATATTCGACAGGCCGCAGGCCGGGAACATAATATTCTCGGAGCCCTCAGAATCGGTGTAATAAAGGGAATCTATGAAGCCTGCATGCTCGTTGCTGCGCTCCAGAATCACTGCTGCTGCGGCGTCCCCAAAGTTAGGGTAAGTAATTTCATCATCTGTATTGCAGTTCACTGAACTGTAGTCGCTTCCTACGACGAGTGCGTACCTGATGCTGGGATTGGCTTGCATATAACGACTTGTCTGCTCCACGGCAGATACCATTCCTGCGCAGTTAGCATTGGAATCCTGCGTAATGGTCCGGTGTTTACCTTGAAGCATACGGTGTAGTAGAAGTGCATTGGTAGGATAGGTGTACTCTGGCGTCTGTGAAGCGAACATGATCATGTCCATATCCTCACCTTGCAAATTCGCTTCGCTAAGCACTTTTTGGGCAGCCTTTAATCCCATCGTCAGGGCATTTTCACCCTGTTCTTTTACGATGTATCTCCGGTCGCGACCCATGACTTCTAGGAATCGTTTGATGTCCTTGCCCATACTCTGAAAATGCTTCAGATAATATTCGTTATCTACGATATGCTCTGGGTGGTAATAAGCAGCTTGGCGAATCGTTATATGTCCCAAGTGGCGCCTCCTATGCTTCAATAATTTCGTAATTTTCTAATTTCGTAGCCCGTGCCACTCGGCTTAGCTGCATTTTTAGGACAGGGCTTTTGGCAATAATAAAGGTTACTTTTTTAAATCCGGATTGTTTATACAGTATGTAGCATTGCTCAAGCATGGGAAGTGTGTCCTTTGAGGATACATTCAATGTCTTGCAATCTAGGATGATCTCATATTGTTTCGGGTCGAATGCACTTATGATTTGGTTGTATTCATTAATGAAACGTCCTGCATCTTCTGGCGACATAGTTCCTTCGACTTGTACATTCAGTTTTTGATCTGCAGCATTTGTGGCGAAATTGAAGATTCCCATTTTTGATTAATCTCCTCCTAAGTATTATCTAAGAAAAATTTTGATGAATAGGATAAAAAAACCTATTTATCTAAGACTATTATCGTATTTTTAATTGGGAAAGTTTAGGGGATTAAACCTTTATTTTTTTAAAAAGATAATTTAGGGAATGATAAACTACTTAAAATCCATAAAATCTGCACAAATTAAGGTTTGAGGTAGGCATGCTCACCCTGTTTGCTTTGCAAAGCAGAGTTCTATTGGTATGATTACAGAGATGAAAAAAACTACTATCCAAATCATGGAGGAATAATAAAAATGAGCGAAATTACACTATCGGGGATTATTGATCATACACTGCTTAAAGCAGATGCACGGAAAGAAGACATTATTAAATTGGCGGAGGAAGCTAAAACTTATAAGTTTGCTTCTGTCTGCGTAAACCCAGCTTGGGTAGCTACTGCCCATGAAGTGCTGAAAGATACGCCTGAGGTTAAAGTATGTACAGTTATCGGCTTCCCGCTGGGATCATCGACAACAGAGAGCAAAGCATTCGAGACTACCGATGCTATCGCTAAAGGTGCTGGCGAGGTGGACATGGTCATCAATATCGGAGCATTAAAAGATGGCAACGATGAGCTGGTTAAACGTGATATTGCAGCCGTTGTAGATGCAGCTCGTGGCAAAGCACTGACAAAAGTCATCATTGAGGCTTGTCTGTTAACGGAAGAAGAAAAAGTTCGTGCCTGCAAGCTATCTGTTGAGGCTGGAGCAGATTACGTAAAAACATCCACTGGATTCTCTACAGGCGGGGCAACGAAAGAAGATATCGCGCTTATGCGTGCTACAGTTGGACCTAATATTGGTGTAAAAGCTTCCGGTGGTGTACGTAGTGCAGAAGATGCACATGTAATGGTACAAGCAGGTGCAAGCCGTATTGGAACTAGTGGTGGTGTAGCGATTGCTAAAGGCGAAACAAGCCAAAGCAATTACTAAGCCGAGGGGCTGAATCGGAAGCGGCGAGTGAGGAGGACAAGCTCAATCGCCGCTGTCCTGATTCAAGCTATTAACCGATCAGTTTGATTAGGAATTGTGTTTTATACATAAGGTTGAGGTTTTTATTAATTTATATTGAAAGCGTTATCCAGTAGGTAGAGGACACTAGCAGAAGCATTTGACCAAAGTACAATAATTCACACCGGAATAATGAGATTTTTTTCTTTTCAAATGATGTGGTTTGTGAGAGAATGAGTACAATTCAAAATTGTTAATCATTTCTATACTTAATTATAGGGGAGGAAATACCTATGTCAGAAGATCGCAAGCTGTCGTTTGAAACTTTGGCTGTCCATGCAGGCCAGGAAATTGATCCAACTACTTTCTCACGTGCTGTACCGCTTTATCAGACCACTTCCTACGGGTTCCGTGATGCTGATCATGCAGCCGATCTGTTCGCGCTTAAAGAATTCGGCAATATTTATACTCGGCTGATGAACCCAACTACGGATGTATTTGAACAGCGTGTGGCGGCACTTGAAGGTGGGGCAGGTGCGCTTGCTACAGCTTCCGGGGCAGCGGCTATTTCCTTTTCCATTCTAAATATTGCGGGCGCTGGGGATGAAATTGTATCTGCTGCAAGCCTGTATGGCGGAACTTATAATCTTTTCTCGACAACACTGCCTAAGCTTGGTATTAAGGTTCATTTCGTAGATTCGGATAATCCTGAGAACTTCCGTGCTGCGATTACAGATAAGACCAAAGCTTTGTATGCAGAAACAATCGGCAACCCACAGGGAAATGTTCTGGATATTGCGGCAGTTGCAGCGATTGCCCATGAACATGGGATTCCTCTCATCGTAGACAATACGTTCCCAAGTCCATATTTATTGCGTCCGATTGAGCATGGCGCGGACATTGTTGTCCATTCAGCAACCAAATTCATCGGTGGACATGGTACATCCATTGGTGGGATTATTGTTGACGGTGGTAAATTTGATTGGAAGGCAAGCGGTAAATTCCCAGGTCTTACGGAGCCAGATCCAAGCTATCATGGAGTGGTTTATACGGAAGCGGTGGGCCCGGTTGCTTATATTATTAAAGCCCGCGTTCAATTGCTTCGCGATTTAGGGGCGGCGATTTCTCCGTTCAACTCTTGGATGCTGCTGCAAGGTCTGGAGACTCTTCATTTGCGGATGGAACGTCATAGCCAGAATGCGCTGAAGGTAGCACAATATTTGGAGGCACACTCCGATGTGGAATGGGTAAGTTATTCGGGACTTCCTACGCATCCATCTCATGAATTAGCGCAAAAGTATTTGCCTAAAGGCCAAGGTGCGATCCTTACTTTTGGTATTAAAGGTGGAAGTGCTGCGGGACGTAAATTGATTGAGAATGTGAAGCTGTTCTCTCATTTAGCGAATGTTGGGGATTCCAAGTCATTGATCATCCACCCAGCAAGCACAACACATGCACAACTGTCGGATGAAGAGCAAATCACAGCCGGAGTAACGCCGGAATTGCTGCGTTTGTCGATCGGGACGGAATCCATTGATGATATTATCTATGATCTGGAGCAAGCTATTGCAGCCAGTCAACAATAGAAGTTTATATTTCGAAAAGCATTACCGCTCTGCGGTGATGCTTTTTTTGTTGCCTAAAAAAGTTGGAATATTCATCGGATTTGGCAACGCTTGCATATTTCAGGTGTGGCTCCCGTATTTATAAGTGAGGTAATGAAATGTCGGTCGCTTATGTTATATAGCTTGGCATACCGGCAGCAATCCAAAGATAAAGGGTGGGTGCGAGGATGAAGGGTGAACGTCAGCAGGATGGTTTGCGGAGTAGTGAAGAGCGCCCGTTCAAGTTCATGTATAAGGCTGGTGATCGGACTGTGGGAATGGAAATGAGCCAAGCTGGGTCCGTAGCCTCGGCTGCCGCAGAATTTATCGCTGGAGTAGAGCAGAGGGATGTCATTGAGCCTTTGAAGCGGTCTTATTATAAGCGGCCGGGGGAACCATCGACATTCCTAGTGCTGCGTGAAGGAAGAGAAGAACGTCTTGCTGGACGGGAAGGAACAAGGACTGCTCAAGCGGGCCCTTGTTTGATACGGAGTGAGGAATGGCTGCTGGAACCAGAGCTGTTCTGTCTTTATGAGAACTGGTTATCTAGCGAGGATGAACTGCAAGCAGCCCGGATTCTGCAGCGAATCTCTTATCGTCTGCGCGCAGCTGCTGCCGAACTGCTCGAATCGCCGGATGGCGAATGGGCAGCGGTCACCCTGCTGCATCCAGAGTCGCTTGCGGTGGCGCAGCCCGCCAAGCTTGCCGCGCTTCAGGACGCGCAGCTCGAAGCGCTGTTCGCTGCGGTGGCGGAGAGCCAGCGGCAAGGCGGCGATTGCCGCCTTGACCTGCTGGTCGCCTACACCGCAAGCGCAGCCGAATTCGCCGCGAAGCGCGAATTCATCGAAGACGTGGCCGATCAGACACTCGGCCACGCTTATGCGGCGGCATGCCGCATCGGGGTGCTGATCGCGCCCGATGTGGAGCCTGCCGCCGCTGCGGAAATCGCGCGTATCGCCGATTTCCTAGTGCTGGACGGCGCGGCGGGCGAACACGCGCCGGAAGAGACCGCCGCGGAGGACTTCGCCCTGGCGGCGGGGAAGATCTTTGCCGCCGTGACGAGCGTGAAGCCGGCGGCGGTGGTGCTCGCCGCGGGGACACCGGCAGCGTCGGCTTTGGCCGATCTGTATCAGATCGGGCTCAGCGGGATCTTTTGCAGCGCCGGTCAGCGGACCGAAGCGCTGCTGAGAGCGGCCTGCCTGATCTGGATCGCCAGGCAGCGAGAAACGCTGGATACTGCCGCCGGTGGAAGGCAGTAAGCTTTTTCTGATGAACGATACGGTGCAGTTCATATAAGAATCGTAAAAAGACTTCAGAGCAGCGATTATCCGGTTATCGGGGAATCGTTGCTCTGTTTTTTTGGTCGTTAGCTGCCTGCTCCACAGCGTACATATATCCCTTTACTCAATCGCTACACTCAACCTCCGTGCTCAATACTGTACTCAACCTCCGTACTTAAACTAATCTGCACTCATGCTTTGTATTTAAACGCCGTACTCATACCGGGTACTCCTACCCTGTGCCCAACCTCCGTACTTAAACTAATCTGCACTCATGCTTTGCATTTAAACTCTGAACTCAACCTCCGCACTCCTCAACCCCCGATGCTTAAGGACCCAGATGACGCTATTTGCCTGATTTTAGCTTTTTAAGCAAAGTTTCGGAAACCAGAGACGCTATTCGTTAGGAAGAGGTACATATTTGGTGCTTTTCAAGTCAATAGCTGCAATGGGGTCCGTTAGAATACCAAATGTGTTTAAAACCAGCGATTAGGGTCAGCTGAGTCCTATAGTAGCTACATACGCGAGCAACATGCATCATTCTTTCATCAATCGTGTCGTACTCATGCTTTGCGCTCAACCTCTGTACTCAACTCCGCACTCCTACCATGTGCCCAACCATCACACTTAAACTAATCTGTACTCACACTTTGTATTCAAACTCCGTGCTCAAACACTGTACCCACCGCACTTAAACTAATCTGCACTCAACCTCCGCACTCCTCAACCCCCGATGCTTAAGGACCCAGATGACGCTATTTGCCTGATTTCAGCTTTTTAAGCATGGTTTCGGACACCAGAGACGTTATTCGTTAGGAAGAGGTACATATTTGGTGCTTTTCAAGTCAATAGCTGCAATGGGGTCCGTTAGAATACCAAATGTGTTTAAAACCAGCGATTAGGGTCAGCTGAGTCCTATAGTAGCTACTCAAACTAATCAGCATCGAACCTCTGTACTATCACCAGGACCAACAAGGCAACATTAGTTTTGGAACATCCACATTTGTTTCCAGCTTCTTCTTACATTTTACATAAACAGGATATTGACAGTGGAGGCTCGAATTTTATTAGCATCTTACTGAATAGGGGTGCTGTAGATGTCCACGAATTTTAGAGTTGGCTTGCAAAAGGTCGTAGATCATTCTTACGATATTGAGATTGGGGAAGGTCTTTTTGGCGCTCTGATTGAGGATTTAAAACGTGGAATTGTCGAGAATGTAAGCAAATTCGCGATTATTACAGATTCCAAAGTTGAAGCCCTGTATGGGCAAGCCTTGCTGGAACAACTGCTTCAGAATGATTTTCAAGCGGAGCTTTTTTCTTTCCCTGCTGGAGAGAAGTCCAAAACCCGAGAAACGAAGGCAGAGCTGGAGGATCGGCTATTAAGCCGTTCTTATGGACGAGATTGCTGTATCCTTGCCATTGGAGGCGGGGCGGTAACGGATTTGGCAGGTTTTTTGGCTGGAACATTTGGTCGGGGAGTGCCAAGTTTGAACTATGCAACTACCCTTTTAGCAGCAGCGGATGCTTCTATTGGTGGTAAAACGGGCGTGAATACACCGGTTGCAACCAATCTAATTGGTGTTTTTCATCAGCCTAAAAAGGTCTACATCGACCTAGCCACTTGGAGAACGCTTCCGGTACGTGAGCTTCGCAGTGGTTTGGCTGAAACAATCAAACATGCCTGCATCGCGGATGCTGACTTTTTTGAGTTTCTTGAACAGAATATGGAGCGAGTTGTCTCCTTAGAAGGCGAACTTGTATTAGATCGAGAGGTTTGCGAACGGATTGCTTTTCATA